>JAKQYG010000078.1 GCA_023356515.1 Trichodesmium sp. MAG_R04
CTTCTTGTTCTGTTTGCTTTCCTACTCCTTCTCCCCCTCTTCCCCCATCACCCTTGTCTCTACAAGCATCCAATATTAGAACTATATTATCTGCTCCAGAATTTTGAAGTTGTTGAATAATATAGTTAACAGAAATTCCACTTCTTTGAACATTTGAGTGACCATCAATAGGAATTAAATAATCAATATTATTCTTTCTACTACCATGGCCAGCAAAAAAAAACCAAAGGTTATCACCAGTTTTCAGAGGTAGTTTTTTCACTTCATTTTCTAACAGCAATTCTAAGTTGGAACGAGTTGGGCGAGTTGAAGCACCATTAATTTCTGGAGAATTATCTGAGAAATAAAAAACGTCATCAAAACCTGCTTCGTCCAGCAAAAACTCCCTCATTTTTTTAGCGTCATTAGCTGCATATTTTAGATGAGTAAAAAACTCATATTCCTGAACACCTATGGTAATTGCTATATTTTGATTAGTCATCTTTTCTCTGCTTTGGTTTAAATTTCAGCTTTATAGCACTTTTTCCTGACAGATAACTCTGTTGAACCAGGTTAGCGAGCCTACCCAAGCTTAATTTAAAATCAGCGACCTGACAAATTAGAAAATAAAAATAGATTTTACATTGATTTTATATACAAATAGTATAAAAAATCTAAAAGTCCAGGTAAACTAAGGTGAACTTTAGAAACCCGGTTTTTTTATGTAAGTAGAAGTAGGTGTGATTCGCGAATCGCTCCTACAAAGGATTCCCATAATATTGATTAACAATTTAATGAAAAAAATAATGGATCACAAAAATTTTATTATAATTTTTAAACCAGAGACAATACCGCAAACGAACAGATTATCTCTCTGAATAATTTGGGGGATTATATTGATTTAAACAAGCTTTTATTAAAGTCATAATAATCCTTAAATTGCCTTTAATAGGACTAATTTTAGTTGGAGTCGATTAATTCAATGGATAAAAACGGGTAACAGGTAATTCTTTAACTCCATAGCCTAGTTTATGAAAATGATAAAATTTTGCATCATATATAGCAGTCCTGCGTAAGTGCTGTCTCTTTTAGATTCCACAGATTCTTAAGATATGAAAAAGAATAATTAAGACAAATTATCCTTATGATAGCTTCTAATCAGTAAGCCCTAATACTGATAGAAACTTTTAGCTATATAGGAGTTGTATCCATGCCTTTAAAAGTAGCCATTAATGGATTTGGTCGTATTGGCCGTCTAGTTTTTCGTGCTGGGCTAAACTACCCGGACTTAATCGAATTTGTGGGAATTAACGACTTAGTACCACCACAAAACCTAGCTTATTTATTAAAATATGATTCAACTCACGGACCTTTTCAAGGAGAAGTAACCGCATCTGACAATGGCATAACAATTAACGGAAAGTTAATTCCCTGTGTTTCAGTTAAAAACCCAGCCGAATTACCCTGGAAAGAAAAGGGCGTAGATTATGTAGTCGAGTCTACAGGATTATTCACCACTTTTGATGGTGCTTCCAATCATTTAACCGCAGGTGCAAAGCGAGTAATTATTTCAGCTCCGACTAAAGACCCTGAAAAAGTCAAAACCTTACTAATGAGTGTAAATCACAATTTATTTAATCCGGATCTTGATAAAATTGTTTCTAATGCTAGCTGTACTACTAACTGTTTAGCTCCTATTGCCAAAGTTATTGACGATAATTTTGGTTTGAGTGAAGGTCTTATGACCACTGTTCACGCTATGACTGCTACTCAACCAACTGTAGACAGTCCTAGCAAAAAAGACTTAAGGAATGGACGTAGTGCCGCTCAAAATATTATTCCTGCTTCTACTGGTGCCGCGAAAGCAGTAACTCTAGTTTTACCACACTTAAAAGGAAAACTAACTGGTATGGCATTCCGAGTACCTACTGCAGATGTTTCTGTAGTTGATTTAACTTTCAAAACCGAAAAGTCAACTAGTTATAAAGATATTTGTGCAGCCATGAAAACTGCTGCTGATGGGCCGATGAAAGGTATTCTTGGCTATACTGAAGATCCGGTAGTTTCCACTGATTTCACAGGTGATCCTCGCTCTAGTATTTTTGATGCAGGTGCTGGAATTGAACTTAATTCCAATTTCTTTAAAGTTGTTTCTTGGTATGATAATGAGTGGGGTTATTCAAATCGAGTCCTAGATTTAATGTTATTGATGGCAGAAAAAGAAGGTATAGCTGAAGTTAAAAGTTAGAAGTAGGGACAAATGGCTATTCCCCTCTACATTCTTGTTTCAACTAAATTTGATAGCTTCGAGAATTTCCTAATTACCCTGGTAAATTCTATATAGCCAATCCTACAACAATATGTTAGAAAATTGTAGGGGTTTAATCTCCAAACCCAAGCCAAAAGCCAATTTGGACATCGAACCCCTATAACCGACATTCCGCAGATCTTTATGTATATTTACATTTTCCAAGAGACTTATACGAACAACCTTCATTCTAGAACTCAATATCAATAAAGTTTATCAATAACTAATTTTTTATGAGAAAATTAGTTACAATTATTTATAACAGTGAAAATCGATCGATACCCATAGCTATAAGGCTTTCATGGATAGTATTCGGGGCGATATATTAATAAAACTTATCAATTTAATGCTAAGGAGTGCGGAATGTGAGCTATAATACAATATTACAATTTTTACATACTCTGAGCACAAAATTATCTAAATTAAGTTTTAAGGATTTAAGTTTTATGTCCGAAATACCAGAACTAAACATAGAAACTATTCAGGCAATTATTGATGAAAAAATTGATGACAATACTGTTAATCAATTAGTTTGGTATTATCTTGGTTATCGCTATGATTATGCTACTTGTAAGTGGGATATTTCCAGAGTAGCACCAGAGTGGAAAGAGGAATATCCAGAACCTCCCAATTTTATCGAATTTCGTCCGCCTACTGTGAAATTAACTCGGTCTATTCCTAAAGAAAATAAACAATTATTGAAAGAAAAATTGGGTTTCAAGGGTTATAAAATAGGCGAATTTACCCCTGTACAAGCACGTCGTGCTACTATGGCTAATTGGCTTTTAAGTTATATTATGATCAAAGAGAGTAGGAAGTAAGAAACTAGGGCTGTAAGCCCTAAATATTAATTTGTTGATTTTGATCAATCTATAGCACACCCATCCACTGGCTCTATATTTACCTCAAAGATATTAATTATATCTGGCCTATTTTTTATTATAACTTTTTGAATCCAACCTACATCTTTTGGTTGTAAGTAATAGATAAATCCTAGATCGTTAGTTAATCCTTTCTTAGTTGAGCATACTTTTAATTCTAACCAAGTTTCTTCAGAGTTATAAATTTTTCTGGTTACTTTGAGAATACTACCATCAGCCACTCTACCCTTTACAGTATTATCTTCAGTGCTAGTTAGTAATTCAATAGGTTCGTTTAAGGTGTCAGTTAGAGAGTCCATATCACCAATCAATATGAATGCCCCTACATCTAAGGATAAAATTGGAGATAATGTGGGAATTATTGGTAAGCTATCCTCTGTTCTTGATGGTTCACTTAATTGACCTGCTATAGGACTTAATAAGTATGTTAAGATTCCACTTAATCCCAATCCCAAAAGTATTAAAATTACTAATCTATAAAACCACCAAGTTTTGTATTCTAAATTATACGTCAAGGTTTTAGGTTTATCATTAACAAATTGACTACTAGAAGAAGAACTAACATCTATAAGTGGAAGTGATATTTCTGTTATCTGACCTTTGGATGTAACCTGATAATAAATCAAAGCTATTGTCACATTATCATGCCCATTTTTAGTATTAGCAATTTCTATTAATCTCTCTCTAACTGTAACTAAATCAATTTTTCCATCAAGTAATGGCAATATTTCTATTTGCCAAAATTCTTCTACACGATCCTGATCACTTAAACCATCAGAACAAATCAAAAAAATACTATCCTCATCTATCGGAAAATGTTGTACCGTCGGATGTAGACTTATTGAGCTATTAATACCCAAAGCTTGTATTAGAGCACCTGATGAGGCTTGTTGTATCGCATCATGATATAAAGAATAACCTAATCTGACTTGATGACTAGCAATATCGTCATCTACAGTGACTTGATAGCATCTGCTAGGAGTTATCCAATAAGCACGACTATCTCCTATATTAACAATGTAAAGTTGATGAAGATAAGCAAGTGCCATCACTAGGGTGGTTCCCATCCGTTGATGACCGCAGCGTTCCTCATTATCATTGCGATCGCAAATAGCATCATTAGCAGCATAAGTGAATTCTTCTAACTTTGTAGTCATAGTTAGAGAGTCTTCATTTTCTGAAATCTTTTGTAGTTCTTGGTACAAAAGTTTCGTTGCTAACTGAGACGCTTCTTCTCCTCTTTCTTGACCACCAATACCATCACAAACAATAGCTACTGTTTTAGAACTAGGTTGATAGCTCATTACAGTTCTACTAGGTGGATAACAAGCATCTTCATTATGAGAACGGTTTGGCCCGGCATCTGTAGCCGTAGTAATGTGAACATTACGCACTTGCGATCGCCCCAATACTTCTAAAGCTTTATCTAGTTGTGTTATTACTAGGTCAGCATTTTTGACTTCACCTGCTATCATTTGCTGAGATAGTTGTTTCAAAAATTTTTCTACAGCTTGGTTAGCATTGCTAACCCATTGTTCCCATAACCAACCCAAGTGCTGCAATGTCAGAGTTTTTTGATCTGGCTGTAATTCTACTAAACGTACAAATTGCCCTTCAACCCGCAGATTTTCTGGATTTAGTAGACTTGCACCTACTTGTTGTACGTTCAAAGGTTGCCAGAGTTTAGCTATTTGCCACAACCAGTTTAGTTGTCGCATTGGCGTAGCATCTTTCCATACTGTAGTAATTTCTGGAACTAAACTTACTTCTTCTTCATTTATTGGCCCTCGTTCTAAGAGCCATATTTCTTTATTCCCTTTGCTTTCTGTTACTGTTACCAGTCCGAAAACTTGAGGTATATGAAGTCTGTAGGGAAATAATTTCAAATACGGCTCTATTGTACCTGGGATTTCTTCAGGCATCTGGGGCATTTTTTCTGGTTGAGTATCTAGTAAAATCTTACCATGCTGAACTTGATAGCGATTTGCTATTATCTCTCCTGGCTGATAGGCCTCTATTCCTTCACCTATAGCCCACAGGTAGTGTTTTGGCATAGTGTTTTGCATTAGCAAGCACCCCTCAACGCTTTCGCCCATTTCTTTACTTAAGTTATACTTTAGTTGTACTTTTTCGATGCTTCTGAAATAGCTCTGAATAATTTTCGATTTTTGAGCATATCCAAAAACATGTCACACCTCTAAAATAATTGTTTGGTTTTCATAAATTATTTTAGTAGATAATTTATGCAAAAAATCTGTTAGGGATATAGCGGTACTTACACAAAAAAGCAGGAAAAAATAGGCTAAAATCTAGACAGTCATAATGTTTGACGTCCAAAAGGTATGGTTCATTTATTACCAAGGGTTATAGTTATTTTTATGGTTTTGGCGTAATTATCCTACCTAGAATGACTTTTCCTAAGGAATGCTGCGCAAACAAGCATTTTTCTGCCCAGAAAATGTGTAAGTCCCAACAAGAGTTTTCCGATAAATTTATAATTTAAACTACTTTAAAATTGACCATGGAAGGGTTAAAACTTTAGAGGAGTTTTGTTCGGAAATTTAAATTTGACTTATGGCCAATCGTTAGGTATAGTAGAAAAAAATTGATAAATTTATCTTCTAAATAGTGGGTAATACCCCTCTAATAGATGACCATCTACTCTACTATATATTGCTAAAAAATATTAGCACTTTATAATACGGGTAACAGATTTGATAAAATACTCAAATTGAGTATTTCAAACCTCCCAATGAAGCTAAAGGCAATGATAACTAATAACTGAAATAATACTACTATTTAGCTTCGGCATCTACGTCTACTCTGGGCAGTCCTAGACTATAATTATTGACGCGACTGCCGAGATTATAACTAATCTGACCTGAATGTAATAGTGATCGGACAAAATGTTCTAAATCAGAACTCATACAACGCAGATTGTATTCAGTTAAATCTGAACCGCTTAAACATTTTACCAATTCGTCAAACTTTCGGTAAACCTGCTGCAGAGTAGTATCATTCCAGTTAAGCTCATTGTCAGGATCAATATCTAAAGTTAATAACTGATCATCAGGAATAAGTTCATTATTTTCCACAATTCCTGCAAAAATACGAATATGTCTAGTTGTTGACTTTAATAGCATAAGTAATTTTTCTGGCGTTACTTTTTGTTAAATTCTATCAGGAATTATGCATTAACTAACATATCTGATGGTATTTAAAGATTGTTAACCTTTACAAATGCTGTCATATGCGTGGGTAAGTCCTTTGTATTCTCGGTACTATCTTGATAGATAGTGCAGCTTTATTTCCAAAATACCAATCTACTAAACTCTTACCCCATCTTGCTCATCCCTTAAACACTTTATTTTTTTTTTCCTTTTATTATGACAAATTCTAATACCCAGTTAAGTTATTTTAAATAATTTAACATTACTACTGGAGAGTACAAAGTTCTCCTAAAAAACTATTTGCTTTAAAGACTGAAAGTATTATAGGAATTGGCTTACAGCACTTATAGTTCTTTTGATAAAGTTTCTTACCTTAAGATAGCTGTAAGCTTTAGCTAGCAATAATTCTTCCAAGAACTTCGCACTGTCTAGATTACTAGTCTATTTTTTCTTTTTTAGACAAAAATATAGTAATTCTAAATAAGTTGTGATAACGTTAAGAATAGTTATGGCAATTAGAATAATTCTATCCTAATTCCTGGCCTCTAACCACTAACTCACACTAAAATACTACAATTTCAATAGGATTGCTATATGGGTAGACACTATAAAAATCTTGTTGTCTGTACAAGTTAAATTGTCTAAGCTCCATATAATCTATCTGAGCTACAAAAAATTTAGACTCTATTCATTTCACTCTAATTCCTAAATTGAAGGAATCCCTCAAAAATATATCTTGAGAAGCTTAAAGTGACATGAATCACTAATTTGTACGAGAAATATCATCTAAATTTAAGTTGTTCATCACAATTATTAATGCTTAGATGGGTAATTATAGTGTTAATAGGATTTATGTAGTGCTGCTCTATGTATGTGACTCATAAATTTGTCTTTTTCTAGATGTTGCCACTATAATTAATCCCCTTGTTTAAGTCCATATAAAATTAATTAGCAATTAGCTATCATGGGTTATCTAAATCAAGCTCTCTTACCAGAAGTTATAATCACAGAATTAGTCTTTCAAGTATATCGATCCGGTATCTTGACTCAAGAACAAAGAAAAGAAATAAAAAGTTTATTTTTATACCATGATTTGAGTGAAGAAAATACCACATCAATTAATCGCTTACTTCATGCAATTCGTCGTGGATGGCTTAAAGTGGTATAATGAAAGCTACCTCTTTTCTAGTGGTTAAAAGTTTAATTACCTTAAAACAATTCTATTCTTGACTTTGCTTTAAGGATTATCTAATAGTATAGTTAGTATAGTACATTTTCATCTCCGATTAAATTCGGATTGCCCTGATTTCCAGCTCCTGATTCCTAACTCCTTCCCACCAAGTATACCTAACAAAAATAAATGATATTTGTCAGGGTAAAAGACTAATGTGCCACAAATTTTAAAATCTTGAAATTAAGATATAGTTATCTTTACGGTGGTTTTAAGCTAGACATTATATGCTTATAAAAAAAAGCGAGATGCTTCCAGTTGCCTAAACTACATATCATCTGAGTTCTTTCAAAAGAGTTATCAACTTTTTTTAATTCTTATCCCGTTACGATGTGCCGCAAGAAATTTAGAATATAGCAATCCTAAATTGGTTGTGATTATTCAAAAAAGTGTAGAGAATAAAAACTAAATTACAATTAGCAATCTATGTAATGACTAGACAGTATTAAATTCTTCGAAGAACTATTGCTAGTCAAGGCTTATAGCGATATCAGTGTGAGAAACTCTAAAAATTAAACTATAAGTGCTGTAATATTTTCAGTCTTTAAAGCAAATAATTTTTTAGGGGAACTTTGTACTCTCCAGTTAATGACTCTTTTTAAAATAGTGATTTTAGTTAAAATTAATTTACTTCATAATTATCACCATTATTTTAAAACTTATAAATGAGCGATATTTACATCTCTTGGCCACGTTATCACGAAACAATTGAATATCTAGCAGCAAAAATTTATCAATCCCAATGGGAGTTTAATCAAATTGTCTGTTTAGCTAGGGGAGGGGTACGAGTAGGAGATATTCTTGCCCGCATTTTTAGCAAACATTTAGCAATTTTAGCTACTTCTTCTTATGGTGGCATTGAAGGTAAGAAGCGAGGTAATATTAAAATGGCAAAAAACTTGACTATGACTACAGATAGTTTAGGTAGTCATATTTTGTTAGTTGATGACTTAGTAGATTCGGGAATTAGTATCAAAAATTCTATTGCTTGGCTTCAAAATAATTATAGTCAAGAAATTCAAGAAGTAAAAACGGCTGTTTTGTGGTACAAGGCCTGCTCAATATTTGAGCCTGATTACTATGTTGATTATTTGCTTAATAATCCCTGGGTTCATCAACCCTTTGAGGTATACGAACAAATGGATCCTGCTGATTTAACTGTTGTCAAGACAGGTAAGTCAAATTAAGTTTAATTAGGGCTTGCTGATTAAATCCTTAATTTAATATATTCGTTGCTAATGCTCTGTTTTTTGCTTCAAGTAGTAACTTGAGATTGGTTTTGTGTGATATACTCATTTACCGCTAATAGTTTCTATATATTCGTTCCTATGCTTTCTTTGGTGTTAGGTAGTGGGGTTTTAGATGTGGAAATAGATTTTTCAAGAAAACTATCTAGAACACTATTCATAGCAACTGAGTTATTAATTCCAGGGTTTTTAGAGTATGAAACTATTAATCTACAACCTTCTTCAATTATTTGATTTATTATGTCTACTTCTAAACTAACTTTAAATCTGGTAGAAGGATCTATATCTTTTGATTTTACTACTGAGGCTGCAAGAAATTTACAAAGTGCAATAGCTCAGTTAATCCAGCAATTAAAATTTGCTGCTGCCAAAACTGATACAGGTATTTCTGGTAAACCAACTCCACAAAAACCTACAGAATATCGGTATACAGGAGATGTATTTTTAGAAATCTTTTGCAATCCTAATATTTGGCCTAGTCCTTTTGCTGCTAAATTATTGATTACTTTGCGAGATGACAGAATTCGGATAACTACTGAAGCTGAACTTACTAGAGTTTATGATGATATTAATCAATATTTAGAGCAAGTAGGCTAAAAATCTTCAAATTTATTAAAAAATAGGGTTTAAAGCCTCGCCCTTCTGGGGCGACTTTTTGTTGGCTTTTAAGTTGCTAGTTATTCAGATTCAAAAAATCTATATTCAGCTCAAAATATTGGCCAACAACTTTTCACTTATTTCTCTCCGCGTTATCTTGCCAGTACAGTCTTTTTATCATCTATAAATAGGAGATAAATTGTCATATTCTACCTGGTTTTCACGGGGTAAGCTTTCTTTATGAATAGGATTTTCCTAGACTATCCTAAAATCATAATTTTTCCCCTTATTTAAGCTGGAAGGGTTCGATAAAATGTTTTTCCAGAACAATAAATCTAACAGATAAAATCAATGGAATTAATTACCAATATCAATGTGTATCAAGAGTATAAACTTTCAAACTTTGATAGTAAAATGGGAATTTGGCCTTATATTAAGATGATAAGTTGGTATAAACATCGAATAGATTCTCATAGATTGAAAAGAGCAATTCAACAAATAGTAGATAGTGTACCAATTTTGGGAGGGAGATTAGTAAATAAATTGTTCTCTCCATTAAAAGTTGTATGTAAACCACACAAATCTGGCGTTGGTTTTATTGATATTGATCTAGGGGAACAGGAAATAAATATTGATAATTTATTATATGCAAAAACTTATGTAAAAAATGCATTCAATATTCCCCAAAAATCCGCAGATGCTATTAACAAAGATACTCCATTAGTATATGTAATTTTGAATCATAATCAAAGTTATTATGGTATAACTCTGCTCGTTAATCATTTCATCGCAGATGGTGGAACATATTTTAAATTATTAGAATATCTTTCTCAAGCATACCAAGACCCAGAATATGTTGTTAAATCTGAACCATTATTTACAATAGATTCTGATAAAATGGATAATTTTATTGCTGAAAACTTGAAAAAATTCTCATGGAAAGATAAACTTTTAGGGTCAAGGGTCTTTATTTTTTATGCCTTGAATATTTTTTTGCGAACTAAGAATAACTGGAGTTATCTGGAGTTATATTGAATGTATCTTAACCAAAGAAAAATTGGACTTAATTAAGAGGAACAGTAAAAATCTGTCAAACGAAAGTGCCTATAGCACAAATGATGCTTTATTTGAATTTTTATCAGTTGTTCCCATTAAACAATTTATTTTTCCTTGTAATCTAAGATATAGAAATGTTGGCATACCAGAAAATTATTTAGGAAATGCTGAACTCATAATCTCGGATTTAGCTAAACCAGAAAACAATTATATGTTAAAACATACTGATGTGAGAAAATCAGTTAATCAACTTCCACAAAGATACGGTTTGATATCTACTTTGAGTATGAATGTCCTAATTCATAATTCATGGGTAAAATTACAAAACTTACCTGGTTTTAGTGGAAAATTAATTTTGCAAAAGTGGTTTGAATTTGATGATGCACCAAACAAAGCTGGGTCATCATTTCCTTCAACATCTTCACTAATATACAAAATTACAGAAAATCAATATTTATTGAAATGTATTAATTTAAACAATGTTATTTCCCAAGTTGAAAAAAAGTTAATAAATTTGGGTGTAGAAGAGATTATTGTGAAAAACTTACAATCAAATAGATAATCATCACAAATTGGATATACCTCAGAATCTGTTTGTCAACTCATAAACAACCTCTCACCAAACTTCTCTCCTAGGAGGACAGAGGCTTTGAAATACCCATTCCTTTGTTCGAAAGGGTTGGGGAAAGGGTTAGATTTTAGGATTTATCAATCCCTAGCAGGACTTCTCAAGCAGCTTCTCAAAAACTAAAAATATTCTCAAACAACTTTGTCAGTTGCTTCCATCTGCGTTATATTACCAGTATAATCTTTTTCTCATCTATAATAAAGAAGAAAAACTATCATTTGATATAAGTTAACCTACACTTATGAACCCTGATAATCTAACCGAAATAATACAAAAGGGATTTCGTGTCACCCTCGGTGCTACATCCTTTTTCTTCGAAACATTGCAAGACTCTAGTAAGAGGGATGAAAATTTAAATAAATTAAATTCTGATTTTAATCAACTAACAGAGGAATGGGCTGAAAGAGGAGAGATAACTGAGCGGGAAGCTCGAAACTTTGTTGATACAATTTTGAACCAACAAAATAGTCAAGCCAATACTGATAGTATAACTGTTCCTTCCAGCCCTATTTCTAATTCTGGTTTTGTACAATCAGATATACAAAAAGATTTGTTAGAACTAACTCAAGAAATAGCTAGCTTGCGCGCTGATTTACAAAAATCCCAGGAGTTAGGCCCTCAGTAAAACTGTTTTTTTTATTTTTTCTGCAAATAAAAAATATCTGAATGTATCCTCACGGGGTGACAAGCAAGGTAAAAACCTTTTAGGGTAAGCTTTTTAGCAAAACTACCTTCAGAAAAAATTAGGGGTTTAGGATGGAATATTAAGGTACTAGCTGGTGAGCAAGTCGCCTGAATGCCCTATTTCTTCGTTAACCTTCTGAATCTCAAGGCCAAATATAG
>JAKQYG010000079.1 GCA_023356515.1 Trichodesmium sp. MAG_R04
AGCATAGGGTCTAATGGCCTGCTGTTCATAACAGCTAAAATATAAACGATTGAGTCCTTGACGACCAAAAACATTAAAGTGATTATACCAAAAATCTACCATCACCTCCTCTAAATGACGGGGACTTTCTAGATTCCTTAAAAAACGTCCCTTACTCCCCTGTAAAAAAACCTTTTGCTCAAAACGTGTTTTGATTCTATTTAATGCTCTTCTGTTTAATTTTAAATTTTTTCCCTGTTGTTGAAGTCGTTGTAATTCTGTGATTATTTCACTAGGAGTTAGGGGTAATGTATCTAGATATTTGAGCTTTTGAATTAGTAGTTTTGGGTAGAGAATAGAATCAGGTTTCAGTTGAGATTGAATATAAGTTTCTACACCAATGTTTTTAATCTTTTCAACTTGCCCAGGAGCAGGTCCAAAACTAAGACGATTAATTAGGTGTAAAATTTTAATATCAGCCATTTCAGTTATGAGTTATCAGTTATCAGTATATTCTTAGAGGGACTAAAGTCCAACTACGAACCTAATTAATCTATGTTGGGTTGAGGCAACGAAACCCAACCTACGAATAAGTATTAGAATCATTTCAAGAATTTGGGTAGCGATCGCTACCTATAATTTATCAACAAAAGTATGTAGGGAAATTCCATGGAAAATCCCTACAATGACTTCACAAAAAGTTGATAATTTGTGAACTTCTTCAACATCTAACATTTACCAACTTTTTCAGAGGCTAAAACACCATTCAAAAAAATATCAGCTAATCCCTCCGCCATTTCTTGCATTACTTGGGGGGAAGCATCAGGACTTAATATAGTTTTTTGACTAAAACCAGCGATCGCAAACATTCCTAAAAACACCCGCGCCACAACTTTGGGATCCATTTGCCGATATATACCCCGCTCCATCGCGGTGGCAAAAAAAGCCTCGGCCACATCGGTCATTTTCCCAATAACTTCCAATTGAATTCTATCTCTCAATTCAGGATGAAACTGAGCTTCAAAGAAACAGACTTTCATTATATCTGCATTGTGACTAATATTTAACATCCGGCGACGCATTACCTGTGCCACAGCTTTATAGCTAGACATCTCACTCAATTCTGTCAATAAATCTGTAAGAATTTCCACCCATCCTGCCGTAGCCAACTCTATCAAAATCCCCTTTTTATTGGCAAAATAATGAAACAAAGTACTTTCTGCTACTTCTGCTTGTTTTGCTAAATCACGAACTGTTGTACCATCATATCCATGTTTAGCAAATAATTTTTGAGCTGCTTGCAAGATTCTGCTTCGTGTCTTTGTTTCTGTGGTTGGCGACTGAGTTAAAACTTTCATAATAGTTAATACCTAAATTTATCCCTTACCTTAACATTTTCTAATCAACAAGATAGGTAGTTGGCAAAGCAACTTAAATTTTAAGGCTCAAGAAATTTTTCATTGTTAAGGGGCAATATAAATGCAAGATGTGTAGACATTCTGATCCCTAAAAAATATAAGGAATAGGCAAGATACCCATTCCCCAAAACTATTAAAATCATCTGGCACCATAAATTTTATTCATAGCACTCAAGATTCTGTACTCATAGCGCGGCATAAATTTTACTCTTATGGCTAAATTCAAGCACTTCCATAACCGTTCTACCCCTGATTATCTTGAGGTAAAGCAAACTTCTATTTTATGAGCTGGGCGAGCAACAGGAAATGTATTAATTTTCAAATCTTGATTGTCTTTAAATTTCCAACTACAATTATCCATTAGGACAGATATAAAAATTTTGATGACCAAATAAGCAAATTCTTTGGCTATACATTCCCTTGCGCCACCTCCAAATGGAATATAACAAAGAGGTTTCTTTTTATCTTCAGCATTCACTGAATTAAATCTTTCTGGATTAAATCTTTCTGGTTCCTTATATATTTCTGAGTCTTGAAGAACCGAACTAATGTAATAATATATATGCCACCCTTTAGGTATTCGGAATCCTTGAAAAGAACAATCTTTAATAACTCGTCGAAGTCCACCACTAACAGGAGGCGCTAGCCTTAACACTTCTTTAATTACTTGTTCTAGATAAACCATTTTCTTTAATTTAGCTAAATATAGTGGTTCTGAACTATCCAATTTTTCTTGTTCTATTTGAAGTAATTTTAAAACATCTAAATGTTCAGATGTTAAGATTAAAAAAGAACTTAATGCTGAACTTAATTCCTTTCTTCCTAAAAATAACAGATTAACCATTTGTTCTACTATTTCTCTGGCGGTTAGTTCCTGATTCATTTGTTCTTGAACTGTAAGTAATATGCCTAATATATCTGAACCAAAATCATTTTCTTTCTTTCTTCTGAAAATTATTTGTTCAAATTGATTAAATAATTTTTTCTTACTTTCTAAAGCACGACCTAATTTAGTCCAAGGAAATGCCAAAGGCACAGTATTTAATCCTGATTTCATATCTGTTAAAGAATTATTTATCTCACTTTGTGAAGCATAATCTATACCTAGTAATAATTTCAAAAGGATATCTAAATTATAATTATTGATTTCAGAATATAAGTCTACATAATCAGATTTCATCCATTTTAAAAAATAGCTCTGACTCAAATCATGAATGATATTAACATAATTATTTAAACTTTTACTTTTGATGGCTTTAGCCAATAATTTTTGTCTATCTTTATGTTCTTTGCCTGCTAATAATGTAATGTCACTCTGACCGAATATTTTTTTAGAATTTCTAAAACCCTGAGAATATGTGAAGTATTTATTTTCATTAGTTAAAACAAATTTAATAGCTTCATATCCTTGAAAGTAAATATAATTTTTGCCTAGAAACCTCCTTTTATAAACAGAACCATATTTTTGGTAAATTTCTTCTATAAATTTTTGAGGATTTTTGATAATTGTTTTGTTTTGTCCAATAAAAGGTAATCCTAAATCACCTGGTGGCAAAGGTAAGGAAGTAGCTGGATTGGATGATTGGAAATTTATATTCATCAATTAATTAGTTCCTGAAGACTTAAACTTTAACCTATGTTTAGTATTATAAGGAAAGCAACCAACATAGAAATTACTTTCTTCAAAATATTAAGTTTTTTGTGTTAGTCAATTACAAAAACTGAATGTTCACCTTGTTTTTATTAAAGAAAATTTTTCTGTAGTCTCTATTTTTCAAGAGGTTACAGCCAGAGAAATTTTACTCTAAGCACCTAGATAAACATCAATTTTCCGATACTCTAGAATATAATTTTAGTATAGATTGAATTGATTTGATTTAATTACTGATATTTGGCCTTAAACCAACACAAAAAAACTGAAATAACGATTATATATGCTCAAAAACTTATTATCTCAAGTTATATTATTGCTTTGCTGGTCTCAAAAATCAATCAGCTCCCTCTTGAACAAAGTCAACTACAATAGTCTAATGGTTGATAGATCGTTAGGCAAAGCGCTCAAATTTGGCCTTTGCCTAACAGCTTTATGTTTCTTCTCTTTTGGCCTTACACCCAGTATGGCCCTAGCTAGAGAATATTCCTCTTCAGGAAAAGTCTCAATTAAACCCTACTTAGACAGAGTAATTAAAAAAGTAACAGAATTTCGCCTCAATAATGGCATGAAATTCATTGTTCTAGAACGACATAATGCTCCTGTAATATCCTTTGCCATTTATGCAGATGTTGGTTCAGCAAATGAACCAGATGGCGAAACAGGTGTAGCTCACTACCTCGAACATCTAGCTTTTAAAGGCACAAAAAAAATCGGAACAAAAGACTATAAAGCAGAAAAACCTATTTTGGACAAGTTAGACCAAATATTCGCACAAATTCAGCAAGGTAGAATAGATGGTAAAACTGAAGAAGTTGTCCAACTTCAAGCAAACTTTGAGAAAGCTCAACAGTTAGCCTCTGAATATGTCAATCAAAATGAATTCTCGAAAATTGTCCAACAAGCAGGAGGTGTAGGACTAAATGCTGCTACCTCCACAGACTACACCAAATACTTTTACAGCTTACCTGCCAATAAACTAGAATTATGGATGTCTTTAGAGTCAGAAAGATTTCTAGAACCAGTATTTAGGGAATTTTACAAAGAAAAACAAGTAATCCTGGAAGAGAGGCGATCGCGCACGGAAAATTCCCCAGTTGCCAAAATGTTAGAAGAATTCCTAAGTAAAGCTTTCCTAGTACATCCTTATGGTCGCCCTATCATTGGTTATTCAGAGGAAATACAAAATTTAACGAGAGAAAATATTCAAGATTTTTTTGATACTTACTATGTTCCTAATAATTTAACTGTAGGGATAGTGGGAGATGTTAATCCTCAAGAAGTCAAAAAATTAGCAAAAATATACTTTGGTCACTACAAAGTCAAGGAAAAACCCCCAAAACTCAATATTATCGAACCTACCCAAACAGAAACCCGAGAAGTAACGATGGAGTTGTCATCCCAACCTTGGTATATAGAGGGTTATCATCGACCAGCAGTGAATCATCCCGACAATGTAATTTATAATATGATTGCTAGTATTCTGAGTGATGGTCGCACTTCTCGCCTCTATCAGTCATTAGTTGAGGAACAACAAATTGCACTTGTTGCCAGAGGTTTTAGTGGTTATCCGGGAAATAAATACCCACATTTGATATTATTCTATGCTATGACTTCTCCTAATAGTAATATCGATGAAGTAGGAGCAGCTTTACAAACAGAAATTGAAAGGTTGAAAACAGAGCTAGTTTCCGAGCAAGAGCTACAGCGGGTAAAAACTCAAGCTCGAGCAGGTCTGTTGTACTCTCTTGACTCTAACATGGGGATGGCTTCTGCTCTCTTGAACTATGAAGTTAAAACAGGTTCGTGGCAAAATTTATTTAAAGAATTGGATGCTATTAATGCTGTAACAAGAGAAGATATTCAACGAGTAGCTCAAGAAACTTTTATCGCAGAAAACCGAACTATTGGCAAACTACTTTCTAAGTAATCAGAATATGCCCTTAAGTCTAAGGACTTATGATTGTCCTGACTGTGGTTTGTCAATAGATAGAGACTTAAAGGTCAGTATAAATTTAAGAAATACGGTTGGCTTGACCGTCAATGCCTGTGGATGAGTAACCGCCAACGGCCTCAGTTGAACCAGGAAGTAAACATCAAATGTGAGGCTTTGTATCTGTTTTATAGAGCAGTACTAGATCATACACTATTTTGGTATAACTTAAGAACAAAAAACTATGCTCTCTAAGCAAAATAAAATTACTAGCTCAAAACTTTTCTTAACAGTATTTTTAGTAACAATAATGCTGTTATCTATTTTAGGACGAATACCAGCTATAGCTATCGAACCACCAAAACATTATACAGAACTAGAATTTTCACCATTACCAAAATTAGAGCTACCCGAATACACTCGCTTTCAACTTGATAATGGCATAGTTGTCTATCTGATGGAAGACCATGAACTCCCTATAATTAGTGGACGTGCTTTATTTCGGACAGGTGCGAGATTTGAACCAGAAAATCAAGTAGGGTTAGCCAACTTAACCGGAACTGTTATGCGCACAGGAGGCACAAGCAAACACTCCCCCGAACAAATAAACCAACTACTCGAACAAAAAGCAGCAACGGTAGAAACAGGTATCGGGGGTACTGCTGGTAATGCTAGTTTTAGTTGCCTGACTGAAGACTTGACAGAAGTATTTGGATTATTTGCTGAAGTTATTCGCGAACCAATATTTCTTGAGGAAAAACTAGACCTTGCTAAACAACAATTGCAAGGTGGCATTGCTCGTCGGAATGACAATCCTGAATCTATTGCTAGTCGGGAATTTCAAAAATTGATCTATGGAAAAGAAAGTCCTTATGCTAGAACTGTTGAGTATGAAACTCTGAATAATATTTCCCAGGAAGATTTAATTGATTTCTATTACAAATATTTTCATCCTGAGAATATGATTTTGGGAATAGTGGGAGATTTTAATACTAAACAAATGCGATCCCTGATTACAGAACAACTAGGGAACTGGCAACCAAGTAGTAAAAAAGTGAAACTTAGTCTACCAAAAGTTACTCAAGCTGAAGTTGGTAATGTATTTTTTGTGGAACAACCTCAGGTAAATCAAAGTTATATACAAATAGGTCATTTAGGTGGAAAATTAGATAATCCTGATTATACAGCTTTGAGTGTAATGAATAGGGTTCTGAATGGTTTAGGAGGGCGTTTGTTTAATAATATTAGATCGCGCCAAGGTTTAAGTTATTCTGTTTATGCTTATTGGAGTGCTAATTATGATTATCCAGGAGTATTCGTCGCTAATGGCCAAACTCGTTCTGATGCAACTGTGCCATTTATCCAGTCTATTAATGAAGAAATTGAACGTATTCGCACTCAACCCATTACACAAGAAGAACTTAAGCAGGCTAAAGATTCGACCCTCAATTCATTTATTTTCAACTTTCAAGACCCATCTCAAACTTTATCTCGTTTGATGCGATATGAATATTATGATTATCCTCAAGATTTCATTTTCCGTTATCGTCAGGAATTGGAAAAAATTACGGTTGCAGATGTGCAAAGGGTAGCTCAAAAATATTTGCTACCAGAGAAAATGGTAATTTTAGTTGTGGGTAATGAAGCAGAAATTCAACCGCCTCTCAGTAGTCTGGGAGATGGAATTAAAATTACTTCTATAGATATTGCAATTCCAGAACCAAGCTAGACAAGCTATTCGCCCTGAAAAAGAACGAGGCACACAATAATACAGCGGATTCAACTTTGGTGGGGTACACCTATCGCGGACAAGATGCCTGCACTGGGAACGTTTAATCCTACATTCCGCACGACAAAATGTAAAAGTATTGTAGGGTGCGTCAGACTGCCTAAATCTTTAGAATGAAAGGAATTGAGTAATCAGTCGTCACGCACCGTTTTTGTCTATTTTTTTGTGCCCCAATTAGTTGTTCTGCACCAAGGTCAATAAACATATCTACACCACCCAAACGAACAAATAATGGGTTATATTCAGATCATCTGAACATAATATAACAATGCTAAAGCATAGATTAATCTCTGTTTTATTCGACTAATGCTTAAGAGATTGGCGATCGCCTAATTTTTAGAGACACCAAATGGTTTCTATAAAGCAGTTCTCTCACTATTGCAGACAACACGGAAACCAAAATTAATGCCAAGGTTATCGCGCCTATAGTCATTGCCACGATACGCAGAACGACAAACATTAGGACTGCTACCCCAGGAGCCACCTCGTAGAATAGAATTACTTCCCGTAGAATCTTTTTTACTACTATCTACCCAGGCACTTCCATCTATAGGAGCTCCTACGTAGTTATTATGCCAATCATCGGCACACCATTCCCACACATTTCCGTGCATGTCATATAAACCAAAAATATTAGGAGGAAATTGACCTACAGGAGTTGTTTGTTCTCTATATACACCTTCTGGTCCATCTCCGTAAGTATAGTTGCCATCATAGTTAACTAACTCAGGTGTTATAGTTTCTCCAAAGTAGAAAGGTGTAGTAGTTCCTGCACGACAAGCATATTCCCATTCTGCTTCACTGGGCAATCTATACTTCTTTCCTGTTAGTCTTGATAGTCTTTCACAGAATTCTACTGCTTCATACCAATTCACACTTTCAACTGGCCTTTGCCATCTATCTTTACCTTTGTATGGTTCTTTAAAACGAGATGGTTCTGGGTCTAGATCTAATTCTACTTTTAAGTTTATCTGAGAAGCGATTGCTTTCCACTGCCCTTGAGTAACTGGGTATTTGCCCATAAAGAAGTGAGGTACACTTACATCATGTTGAGGTCTTTCTCTATCTCTGCTACCTTTTTCATCTTGAGGGAAACCCATGGTAAAAGTACTTCCAGAAATGTAAACCATTTCTAATTTAATTGTATTACCTAAATTTTCTATATTCTGTCTAGCACTTTCCTGACTACGAGCAATAATCTTGCCGGAATTATTAACCATTACAACTTCAAAATTAAATAATTCTCCTTTTGATAATTCCTTTTCCAACCTTATTTTCTTCTCAGTCTGACGTTTAGACTTGATTTCCTCCAAAACATCTAGAACAATATCTCTATGTTCTAACGCTTCAATCCAACCTAGATTTATTGCCTGATTATAATCATCAAGTGCTTGTTGATATTTTCCTAATTTATAATAAGCATAACCCCTAGACTTATATACTTGAGTATAACTAGCATCTAATTCAATAACCTGAGTTAAATCATTAACTGCACCTAGGTAATCCTCCAGTTCAAAATAGGCTAAACCTCGTTGATAATAAATATCGATAGACTGAGGTTTTAAATCTATAACATAGCTAAAATCAATAATTGCTTGTTGATATTTTTTAAGATTAAAATTTTTAATTCCTCTACTATAACAAGATTCTATTATATTTAATTCTCTCTGACCCGAACGAAATAAATAGCTATTTATTTTGTCTACAAAATCTTGGTCTAGAGGTAATAAGTTTTCAGCAACGATATCAATTTTATCTCTATTCTTTTTGATAGAAATATAACGAGAGCTCAACCAAGACTCTAAAGAGAAATCTAACATTATTTCTGCTAATTTAGAATCAGATAAATTAATTAAATTTATTGCAATATCTGCAGCAATATTAGCTACTAATTCTGACCGGTATTTTGCCATTGTTCTAAGAGTGTCAATATAATTTTCGATAACCATTGTGAATAAGTCATTCGCTAAATTTTGTTCAATTAAAAATTCTTTCTCCAACTCTAAAAATAACTTTGGTAATTTGGGTGATAAATTAGTACAGATTAAATAATGAAGATCAGTAAATAAACCAGAAATAATTTTATGATATATTCCTAGCAATCCTAAAAAATTGTCAAAGTCTTCATTGCTTATCTTATAAGATGTTTTAATTTCTATCCCTTCTTCTTGTAGTTCTTTATATTCTTTATAAGTACTTAAATTGTCAACATTTCCCTCTCCAAATCTTTGGTTTATTTCCTGCTCTTTTTTGCCTTTTGCTAAAAGCTTCCGTTTTATATTATTTTCCCAGTTTAAAGCACGTTTAATAGCAAATTCATGGAGAGTTATTGGATAATTTAACTTAAAAACTATAGTTTTATAAAAAGGAAATATTTCTTGTCCCCCACTCCAGTAAGCAACTTGAATATTAATAAATTCTCCATTTACTGTTGATTCTATTAATAATGTTGGTTCAGATTTTAAATGATTAAATATAGTTGTAACCGCACTATATCCAGCAAAATAATTACTTTTCCAAGTGTTACTTATTAGCTTTGTTGGTCGTTCCTTATTTTCTAAAGGATAATATTTTTCTAGGAAACTTTTCAAGTACTGAGAAATATTTTCTTCTACATTAGAAAATGTAGAGTTAGGTCTTTTATCAAGATGTTCAAAACGGTGAAAATTTATTTGTGGAGGTACAAGTATTATTTGTATTGGAATAGGATTACAACCTTGGTTAGATTGAAGTATTTGCAAGGCAGAATTTTTAAGAGGCCAATTATCAAGTTCTTTCATTTGTACAGCAGTTTCTCGTTGACATAATGTATTAAAGTATTGTGCTTCCAGGTTAAGTTTACATAGTTCAATTTGAAGTTGTTTCTCTTGTTGAAATAGCCAAGTTTTAAATTCTTGTTTACTTCTTGTTATTTGCATATCAGCTACTTGAATAAATTCTTGAAGCTTTTGATTGTTTTTGCATTGATATTCAAAAATTTTAGTTTTAAATTCTTGATGTTTATCTTCTAAGTTCATTTGAAATTCTTGATTATTTTCTTGTAGCTTTATCTGATAAAGATAGCGAATATATTCAGTTTCTAGTTGAGCAATTATTTGTTTTTCTTGTAATTCTTTTTGATAAGCTAGTCGTTGCCCTTCTAATTCTTTTTGTATTGTTATACCGGAAATACTATTAAAGGCATCAATTAGTTCATTTAATATTGAAATTCCAATAGTGCTAACCAATGGAGGTAAATATAAAGACATATTTTTTCCTTCTTTTATTAGTTATTTATTGATTTATTGAATTTGTAGCTAAAGATTATTATCTAAAAAAAATCAAAAGTTAATATAGCTAGAAATTAGACTATTTACTAAATAATATAATATTCCATGAAAACCTCAATAAGAATTATTAAGTTATAGTAAGCTAGCCTATTAATAGTAAGAAGTTAAATTTTTAAATATTTCTGATGGAATGTGGATTAGATAGATGTAAAGAACAATGGCCATCATTCGTTATTACTTTACTTCCCTCAAGCGGAAAAGTAGACTGCCACAACGGTAATTGATAGACAAGGGAGATATTACGATTAAATAAGTTTTATTCCGTTTTGCTGCTGACTCAAGGTAGAGATACTAAATAACTAATAACAAAAATGGCCACTCAAAAACTGGATTCTTCTTCTTCATTTTCATTACTATTAGATAGATAAAGCAGATCTAGTGATAATTGTTGGGGCAATTGATCAAGTTGGAAATATTGATGAAACTTATCTGTGACTTGTAACCAATAAGAACGAGATTCCTTTTGACGACGTTTACGGATGAAACCTAAACTCACAAGTTCAGGAACGTGCTGATAAACTCCAGACCCACGAATATATACTAACTCTGACTGGGTGATACCTCCTTTGATAGCTATTGCTGCTAAAGTCCTGAGAGCGCCGACTCCTAATTCTGGTTGAATCAAACTGTCTATCAACTCAGTAAAAGTTGGCTTGAGTTGAAGACTATATCCTTTGTCTGTTTCAACAATTTCTAAAGCAGTATGTCTATGGGCATATTCTGACATTAATTCTATTAAAGCATCCTTTATTTCGCCACGCTCACACCTAGCAATTTCAGAAATTTCAGAGATGGAGAGGGGTTTTCCCTTGAGATATAGAATTGCCTCGATTTTAATAGAAAGACTATACATTTAGTATCGTTACTCTTACCATGATTGTATTATGGTCACAAAACTTCACCAATTAAAAAAGGGTTAAATTCTCTAACCTAATTTTTTTCTATCATATCTTTGCATTAAGACCAACAGTACTTACGCAAGGGCACTAATTGTAGTAGTAATGTCTTAAGAAAGACAAATTTATGCGCCATATATAGTAGCACTGCGTAAGTCCTGAAGGGCTGTATCATACTCAGTCATATAGAAATCCTCAATCATTGTGTAAAATCATTAACTTTCTTAAACATAGCTATAACTTCTATTCCTTCTATCTTCTGCATCCTAACTTAAAATAGCCTATTTATCTCACAAATTAGATAGGATTACTATGGATTATTTTTGACTTTTGCATGAGCAACTTTTCCCTGTACTTAGTACTATAAGAAACTCCTCAAATCCTTAAATATACTCACAAGAAGAATTAAACTTCTAATTTCTAACATCTATAGGCAGATATTTTGATTTTAACAAAATTTATGATATTATGAAGCCTTATGTGTAAAATTAGTGCAAGTCTATGCCAAAATTAAAAACTCGTAAAGCAGCAGCTAGACGCTTTAAAGCTACAGGTAGTGGCAAAATAAAACGTCGTAAAGCCTTCAAGAGTCATCTTTTGGAGCACAAAACCTCCAATCACAAGAACGAACTCTCAAAAATGACCCTTGTCCATGAGAGTAACGAAGGAAATATACGTTTAATGCTTCCATATTTATAATATTTTAGGAGAAAAATTATGTCGAGAGTCAAAAGAGGTAATGTGGCCCGTAAACGCCGCAACAAAATTCTTAAACTAGCTAAAGGGTTTAGAGGGGCACAATCTAGATTATTTAAAGTTGCTAACCAACGAGTAATGCAGGCATTACGGAATGCCTATCGCGATCGCCGTAAACGCAAACGGGACTTCCGTCGTT
>JAKQYG010000008.1 GCA_023356515.1 Trichodesmium sp. MAG_R04
ATCCTTATTCTCCCGTACCAAATATAGTGCAGCCAGATATTCTGCCAACGGTTCGACGGTAAAACGAATTTGATTTCTGTCTTGTATTTCACCATATCCAATAGAATGAACGATTTTCAAATGTTTCTCAAAATACTCAATACATAATGTTCCATCATTTCTCCCTAACCCCTCAAAAGCTTCAACCACTTTTTCCCGTTCTGTATAGGATGGTCTATAATTTTTCTCCACACATTTCCAAGCAATTAGTTGAGCATCCTCTGTAACTGTAGGATATTCACCCCTAGTCTCTATTTCACCTTTGGCATTCAACTTTTGTAAATAGTTAAGCATTAGATCGGGAATATTGTCGAGAGAACCCTCCAAGGTCAAATTATTCTCCTTACTATTAATCATCTTCTCGGCATAAAACCTTGCCAACAAAGCAGTAACAGTCTTCTGCTTCCCAAAAATGCGTTCAATTTGAGCGCACTCGCGCAAAAACTCTTCTTGATCCGCCTCAAACAAATGCCACTTACCCTGCTTCTTCAGATACTCCTTGATAAAGTAAACCAACTTTTCACCATCAAACCGGAGAGTCTTAATTTTGGCATCAATACCCCATAAATTTTCCTCTATTCTGGAAACAACAATTAAAGCATTTGCCGGAAATTCTTTGGCATCAGGATTAATTTTTGCTTGAGTTTCTGGACTCATCTCCGAATAACGATCTATTATCAATAAAATTCGGCGCTTTCGCAAGAGTTGTTCAACTAATAATTCATCTGCAATTATTTGTTCCTCGTCGATCAACTCCTGAGTTTTGGCCACAATTGTTTCCATTATCGGTTTGATGTCATCTCCAGTATGATCAATTTCTTGGTTAATTAAAACTGGTAACATCAAATATTGATGTAAAGCTGGATATTCTTCCTGCTTTTTCATTGCCCATTTAGCTATTTGACAAGCAATAGTTGTTTTTCCTGATCTTCCCTCGCCCCAAATTAACAGTCGTATTCGTTTTTCTCTTCGACAATATTTTATCAAAGCTTCCTCTGTCAGTTCATCAATTTCTATACCATTTAATTCAACTGGAAGAGGAACATAATCTTTTCCCTCGTTAATAGTAGATGTCTCCAGAAACTTTTTATGGAAAGTCGCCCAATATTTTTTAACCCAAGCATCTAGTACCCTAGGGTGATACCTGCTTAAACGCAAGATATTTCTAAATAGTTTAATTTCTGGATTTACGGGTGTTTGCGGTATCTTCAATTCTTTAGGTAGCGCCAATAACCATAGGGGGCGAAAAATGAAAACTATCAAATAGAAACACATCAGTAAAAAGATGAAAATTAGCCACCTTCCCGTTTTCGTTTTTATCAAAAACCCTATAATTTTTGAATTTTCCTGTTGTATCAAATTTGACTCAACTTCTTCTTCCTCAGTTTTTAAATTGTCCTGTGTTGTTTGTTCTGTGGGTTGACTTGTGTTGTTTTGTACAAGTTTAGTAGTAGGTTGAGGGTTGGACTTAACATTTTTTTGAGCAAGTGCTAGACTATTAATTTGCTGAGTGCCTGGATATACTGGATCAAAATTTGTTGCTATTAAAGGCAATGAAGTAGATAAGAGTAGTATTTGTAGTACAGCTAATAAAGTCTGCTTAGGTTGTTTGGCCATAAAGTATAATACCCAAAAATAGAATTTTTGAAGTTATATTATAGCAATACAATATTTTTTACCTCGTTTAATCATCGTCGATTTTTTTTGTCTAAAAACAAAATATACATCTTGTTTCTGATATTTTTTCAACCAGTGAGATAGAAAAATACTATGGAACTCTCTATCTGCTGTTATTATGATTCTCTGGCCTTTTAATAATCTTATAATTGGACGAATTACTGCTTTTTGTTCGGTTAAATTACTAGCTCCTTTATGAGTTAAAATTTTCCAATATAATGGTATTGCCCTCTTTTTTCAAGCTAAACTAATCATTAATATATTAGTATTTTGCCACTGAGTTCTATCTAAAATTAATACTAATTCTGAGGAAATAATAAATAAATTTTCTATGATTTTTTAACTAAAGGAAACCAAAATAAAGGTAGGCTAAACTCTTTTAAAGTTAAAAATCTTTGTATATGTTTCCCCTTACTTTCTGATTTTATTGGTAGGGGAAAATAATTACTTAATTTTGATATCTGTACAGTTTTATGTACTGATACTCACGTATAATAATATTTGTAATGTTATTACTTGAGATGGACTCAACTTTTGCTTAATATGGCCTTGATAAAAGCCTAATATATTCATTTTTATTTATTTTTATTTATAATTACTAACCCTTTTTTATCATATTTTTAACTATTTCCAAAACTTTTTAAATGAATAAATAATCAACTCAGATGGTGGACAAAAGTGAATTGGCGATCGCTACCTCCCAAATTCAAAGTCCCATTCTTTTTAAATTGAATTATTATTCAACTTATTGTCTCAAATAATTACTGTATCTACCATCAAGCTTACTTGTCACCCCGTGAGAGTGTATAATTTAACCCTTGGCAATGATTAAGATGCGATAGAACTCCGTGACCCTTCGCGCTGGGGGAGCCTAGCGGTAGCTATATCGCTAGGCTCCCCATACTATAAGTCTAAATACTTACTCAAGTTTTCCTCACCTTGATGTACTACTTTTAGTAGTCCAAAATACGGATCTTGTATTACGTTTTGTCGTCCAGAATGTGGGTTACAAACTCTTTACCGAAAAATTGGGTTTAAAGCCTCGCCCATAAGCGGGCGACTTTTTAGTTGATTTTTTTTTCACTGGTCTAGTCATTGTTGGTTTTTAGTTCACAGGAAATATATTAGTCGCGGGTGGGCATACCAAGACAAAAAACGGACGGGTCGGCAAGTGTAAAACTACTGCCAAAGTAGCGGCAGCCCGTGAAACGTCAACCCGCATCGGAGCTACGGCTCGGTTGTTTCCCCGTGCCTTTAGGCTGGGGAGGATGTCAAATGAGTCAGGACCTACACATAGGCACTAGATCCAGTTTTGCGTAAGTCCTTATGAGTATTGGCTTACCTACTTAAGAAAACTCTTTCAACCTTGTTAACAAATGGTCAAAATAAGGAGCCAATTTTGCTTGCTGTTCAGAGGAAAATCTTTTTAAGCTAGCAGTTTTAATAGCTTCTAAACCACAAACCATTGCTGATAGTGGAACAAGTAATTCTTGATAAAGTAAATTCATATAATGTAGCCCTTCTTGGCTAGTAAACTCTGTATTATTACCAGCAATACCATAAGTCATACAACGTAAAAAATGCCAGAAATCTCGCCAACAAGCTTCAGCTCGAGCCGGTGGATATAAATCTCCACCTTTTGTCGTAATATTAGGATAGGTTGCTAATACTTTCCCCCTCGCTTCATCAACAATTTCCGCTGTATGTTCTCCCAGTAAACTAGCAGCTTCAATAGAAAAAATTGGCAGTTTTAAACTACTTTTGAGCAAACTTAAATCTTTGTCTGTTAGATAACGACCTTCATCATCAGCTATTTGAAAAAGTTGAATTATATCTGTTGGTAGAACTTCCCTCCAACTTTTAAAGCTAACTATTCTAGCTAGTGGAATTAATTGTTTTGCTTTTTCAGTTAACTCAATATTCATTTAACTTTTTTTGTTTTATTTAAAAACACCAGAAACAGATAATACTTCAGACTCAGGAATTCTAGGAAATAAAAATCCCTTAGCAAATAGTTGAGGATTAGCCTTAGCAAAAGTGTATGATTGACGTACCTGACTATTTACTGCAACTGTCTTTGCATCATACATTCCAGTTGCCATCTTAGGATATAAACCAATTCCGATAATCAAAACTAAGAAACAAAAAGCGATCGCCACTTCTCTTGGTTTAGCATCTGTATAAACGGATTTCGCAGGCAAAACACAATTAGTACCAAAGCAAACCGCTTCATCTAAAACTTCATTTTCATAAGGAGTATCCTTCAGTAAACAAGCTGGTGCTTGACCAGTACTGTAGAACATTTGACGCAACATAGAAAGTAGATAGATAGGAGTCAATATCAGACCAATAGCTGCTAAAAATACCGTCAAAGTACGAAAAATAGAGCTGTAAACATCGCTAGTAGTGAACCCTACAAACACCATCAATTCGCTTGCAAAACCACTCATCCCAGGAAGAGCCAAAGACGCCATTGCACTAACTGTAAACAAAGCAAATACTTTTGGCATCACTCGACCAAAACCACCCATTTCATCTAATACCAAAGTGTGGAGGCGATCATAAGTAACACCTGCAAGGAAAAACAACACTGCAGCAATTAAACCATGGGAGATCATCTGTAGTAAAGCCCCACTTACTCCCAAGTCAGTGAAAGAAGCAATACCCAACAACACAAAACCCATATGAGCAACAGAAGAGTAAGCCAAACGGCGTTTCATGTTAGATTGACCAAAAGAATTTAAGCCACCATAAACAATATTAACCACACCCAGAATTGCCAGAACAGGAGCAAAATAAATATGAGCATCAGACAGCATTTCCAAGTTAAGACGAATCAACCCATATCCACCCATTTTCAACAATACACCAGCAAGAATCATTGATACAGGTGCAGAAGCTTCCCCGTGAGCATCAGGTAGCCATGTATGTAGAGGGAAAACCGCCAACTTAACACCAAAAGTAATAAGTAGTCCCAAATATACTAGAAGTTCAAAAGCTAGTGGATAATCTTTCAGACCTAATTCCACCATATCAAAGGTAATATTGCCTTCGCCATAAAAAGCCATTCCCAAAGCTGCCACCAAAATAAATATAGAAGCAGCTGCTGTGTAAAGCAAAAATTTGGTTGCAGCATAGCGACGCTTTTGTCCACCCCACATTGATATAAGTAAGTAAACAGGAACCAATTCTAGTTCCCACATAATGAAGAGTAACATTAGGTCTTGAGCAACAAACACCCCTACCTGAGCAGAATACAGAACCAGCATCAAGAAATAAAAAAGACGTGGTTTGTAATCTACTTGCCACGCCGCGAATATTGAAAGTGTTGTTACTAGGCCAGCTAAAAGTACCAGTGGCATAGATAAACCGTCTACTGATACTGCCCAACTGAGACCTATTTGAGGAAGCCAAAGATATTTTTCTACCAATTGAAAACCAGAGTCGCTAGCATTGTAGTTATTCCAGAAAGTGTAGCACATTAAGGCCAAATTTGTAATACCTACACCAAGGGCATACCATCTCATAGTTTTTCCATCTTTATCCGGTATGAATGGGATCAGTAGAGCGGCCAGAAGAGGTATTAAGACTATAGTAGTTAGCCAGGGAAATTGAGTTACCATAATAACAATGAGAACAAATATTCACCTAATGTATTTTTGATTTACTCATATTACTAAATTTTGTAAATCTTTGTAAAGAGACATATCAATAAATATAAATATATTTTTTTATTAAAAAAATAATCTTAACTTATTAATAGTTTTGACATCCTCTCTGGCGTGAAGCTACGAATGCTATACTAATTTTCATATTACAAATTGAATTGCAGAAAGTGGGCTAGAAGATCACTATCTCCTAACTTTATTTGTTGGTAAATGGTATTAGAGCTAGGTCCTCCAATCAAATAAGTGTAGCAAACATTTATAGCAAAATCCACCTTGGTCAGGTATGGCCATGAGCGCTCACATATTTACATATTACTATTGTCTGGAAACGTAGTACAGGATTCTACTAATATTATTAAATACAGATACGCACGTATTCTACTTGTAGTAATTTGTATTATGCGAACATACCAGCGCACGTTGCTATACACATATCCCAGGCAAGATTCTGGGACTGTAAACATTTACAGCGAATTTCACCTGAGTGAGGTACACCTATCGTGGACCAGATGCCCCCACTGGGAACATTTAATTTTTAAGATCTGTACTTCGTATGCTTAGAATTTGATGTAAATTTTAAATTTTAATATCCGTACTTCGTATACTTGAAATTTGCTGTATCAAATTTGATTATAAACAAGACTTAGGGGAACTCCTAGAAATACCCTATCTGTAATCTGTAGAGAGCAAATACCATCGTAGAGGTTAATTCCTTTTGTCCCTACCAGATATAGCAGTTTTGCTTGAGATCCTCCCCGGGCTAAAGGCACGGGAAAACAACCGAGCCGTAGCTCCGATGCGGGTTGACGTTTCACGGGCTGCCGCTACTTTGGCAGTAGTCTTACACTTGCCGACCCGTCAGTTTTTTGTCTCGGTATGCCCACCCGCGACTAATATATTTCCTGTGAACTAAAAAGCAACAAGGACTAGACCAGTGAAAAAAAATCAACTAAAAAGTCCCCCGCTTATGGGCGAAGCTTTAAACCCAATTTTTCGGTAAGTCCTAATTGTAGTTAATCAATGAACCTTTAATACCACATCGTCAGGAATATGTCAAGCTTCTTGAGCTACAGGATAAACACTAACTTTTTTCCGGTTTTTACCTTTTCTTTCAAAAGTTACCACGCCTTCAACTAGAGCAAATAAAGTATAGTCACTACCAACACCAACATTATTGCCAGCATGAAACTTGCTACCACGTTGTCTTACAATAATATTGCCGGCTTTAACAGCTTGACCGCCATAACGTTTTACACCTAATCTTTGGGCATTAGAGTCTCGACCATTGCGAGTACTACCAGTACCTTTTTTATGAGCCATAATTTCCTCCGAATTTTACTATATATATTGACTATTTAAGCTATTCTGCCTGATTTTCAAGTTTTTATTCAGATACAGTTTCTACTTCTACTGTAGTTTCAGTAACTACCTCAGTCGTTTCTGAAGTTACTTCTAGAGCCAAACCTTGAGGTTCTTCTAATGGAGAATAGTCTTCTGATGCTAATACTTTTGCTAATACTTTGCCATTGATACTTATGGAATCAATCATTAGGCGTGTAAGTTCTTGACGATGTCCCCTTTTTTTACGAGTCTTCTTTTTAGGTCGCATCTTGTAAACGATAATTTTTTTACCCCGCAAATGTTTCATAACAGTACCCTCTACAAGAGCACCTTCTATCAGGGGTTGACCAATATGAACACCACCATCGTGTTGAACTAGAAGTACATTATCAATAGAAATTTTATCTCCCTCTGACGCAGATAAAAGGTCAACATCATAAAAGCGACCTGATTCTACTCTTAGTTGTTTTCCACCTGTTTCAATAATTGCGTAAGTCATTACTTTGTGTTTATAGGGTTGCCGTACAGGTAGCTGGTTCTGAAACTAATACCTATAAGTAATAATTTAATTACTTGAGATAAGTCAATGCTTTCTTTTTTTGCCAGCTTTTAATATGCCTGAACCTAATCCGAGCAGGATTTAGACACACAATCTATTACTATATCTGATTAAGTTAATTTTTGTCAAATTTAACTTCTGAAAGAGAGCTTGAATATAAAACTCATCAGATCTAGGGACTATTTGGTCGAGCTTGATTAAATCCATTGGTCCAAAGTTTAATTCATCAAGATGCGCATTTATTATTTTGCTGTTTTAACAGCGAAGTCGTTAGCGGAACTTACACAAAACAGCAGCAAAAAACAGCTTCAAATATAGACAGCAAGAGGCTTTTACGTCAAAAAGGTATAATTCTTTTATAACCAAAGATTCTAGCCATTTTTAGGGCTTTGACCTAATTATCTTACCTAGACTGACTTTTCCTGCGCAATGCTGCCCAAACAAGAATTTTTTTGCTCAGAAAATGTGTAAGTCCCACTAGGGATTTTCACCCCTAACTGCTCAAAGCTGATAATTAGTTAAAAAGAATCAAATAGTTACTCTGTGACCACCCAATTTTCTTTTCCTTTTCAAACTCATTTAGTAGTCGTGTTACTGTAACGCGACTTGCACAAATAGTGTCAGCAATTTCTTGATGAGTTAAACGAAGATTAATTATTTTCCCTTGTGGTAATTGATGCCCAAATCGCTCTGCTAACCATATTAACAATCTTAGCAGTCGTAGTTTCATGTTTCGAGCATGAAGAATTTTTAATAGTTCTTGAGTTCTTTGAATGTAGGAAAGCATTACTTCTTTAGCCAAAAAATAAGTCTTTGGTAAAATACTTGCCTGAACAATAGTTAAACATTCAACTTGATAAAGATAAAAAGGGAATAGAGGTTGACCAACAAGATCTCCTTGACCCCAAAAACCTAAAGAAATTACATTGTCTTCTTCATTTTTGGTTAGAATACGAACTACTCCAGTATCTATACGCCATAATAATACATTTGTCAATGGCATTAGTTGATGACGCTTAAATTGATGATCCTTTGATTGAGGAAATGGAGGAATTACTAAATTTAAGCTCACTTTTATTCTCCTTTTTATGTTGTAGAATCTGTACTTATGCAAGCATTTAATCAAACTGTTATTACCTTATATAGAATCGGGTTAACTATATGTTAATAATTATATAATTACCAATACTAATAGGGAAGAACCCATGAATCAGTTTTTTTTCACAGATGTTTATTCTGCTCAACACCTGGCTTCTGTGGGTAAGTCCTAATTACTTTAATATTCAATCTCTCAATCTCCTCGTCTCCAAATCTCGCCTATAAAAACATGTTAGAAAATTCATAAATACTCAAACTTAGTTATAGATTACTTTTGACTTTTAACTTGTGCTTTATACTATATAAAATTGGTTTTTTTTGATTATTATTTGCTTCATAGTCACTACAATTTATTGCTGTTTCAGTAAGTGCGCTATAAGGATGTACGGTACATTTTAAACGATAGTCTCCTGTAAAAAATGCACAGCGACTACAGGGGATTTGATGCAATCTTTTTACATAACTTATTCCTGACTTAAGGGTTAAATAAAAATTATGTAATCCTATAGTAATTAGTGATATGATGCCAATCATACAAAAGATACGGGCTAAGTTTTGAAGTATCTCTTCTGGAAATAAATTAATCATAATTTTAACTCTATTAATACTTGGTGAAAAACTACTAGTTAGAGATCAGTAGTGATGCAGAATTAATCACATAGACTTTTAAGATGTTTAAGATGAAAGATATATATAGCAGTCCTATTTTATTTATGTCAAAAATCCTGCTACTTTTTGATAATAGGTTTGAGCATAATAGTCAATGGGCAAGAGTTTTATAATTTATTTCTAGTCTTTGAATTATCACAACCTATTTAGGATTGCTATATTACCTATGATTTATTAATAAAATGATGAGCTTTTTAGATTACATAACTACACAAAAATGAACCCTATTAATATGCATCAATATAATCCCCGCAAATATCAGTAATGGAACGTAAGCATTCAATCATTAGCTAGCCTGTTACAGAGAAACTATGTTATTTAGCCATCAACATCATTACCTTTAAGTTGACAAATCAAATTTGTGTTCAATTCTCCGGTTGAAAATGTAGCAGAAATTAAACGAATGCTTGTTTTATTTATTAAAAAGGTGAGAGTTGACTGCGACCTAGTCTAATACTTACAATAGACTACCGATTTTTGAATAGGAGTATAAGGATTTGAGAACCTTTTCTGGAGAGATCTAATATTAAACCCGGTAGCATTGGTATCATTTAGTATTGAGGCATCATTAAGTCTATATTCTCAGGTATAACTGCCTTTAGCCTATAATGACAGGAATTGTACTACTCCGAAGCAAACAGATTTTATCGAATAACTAGGTAGACAAAACTATTTGTATTAGAACATTTAACTTGCTATTGCTTGTGGAGTGATATCCGATAAAGCTAGGCTATTTTGTTGCCAAAATTCTAGAAGTGGTTGTGCTACATTTAGAGGTGAAAAATGATGGAAAAAATAACGACCTTCAGGACACTCCCAAATTCTATCTTCTGGTTTTAAAAATGGTTGCCATCCTTGAATTAAATTAGGATCAATAATTGGATCATCATGGCTGCCACATATCATTAAAGGTACAGAAACCTCTCTTGCAAGCATACTTTCCCGTTTTAATAATGAATGAGGGCATGGAGATAAATCTAAATCTCTCTCCAATATCCTAGCTAAAGTTCGAGTAATTTTTCTACTTTGTTGACCAAACAAGCTTTTTACCATATTCCCCAAAATTATTTCACGACTACAAGGTAAAAGATGACGATGTACATAATAATGTGCTTGCCAATCAACTGTGGGATAAACACCTACAGATAATAAGGTTAAAGATTTTACTCTTTCTGGATATTTACGAGCATATATTAATCCTACTAATCCACTTGTACTATGACCAATAAGATGAATAGGTCTGTTTATAGATTTGAGATAATCATGAAGTAAAGTGACAGCTATATCTAGCGCACAAGGTTCGTCAGGAGTTTGCAAATAATCCCATTCTGCAATTAAAACTTTTTTCGATAAGTAACGAATTAACCGCTGATTAAAAATTTGCAAACTAGGGCTAGTACTTAACCACAATACATCTGGAATTTTAGACATTGCTCTTTATTTTCCTAAATTATTAAGGTACTAATAGATAAACTTGTGAGAAACGATAATTTTCAGAGAAGGAAGTATCTGAAATTGGAAGCATATATGAGGTTTTATAGTAAATTTTTTTGATTTTTAACTAGATATTGCTCAGAAATTATAGCAATCAGGAATTAGTTGTGAGAATTTAGATTTTCTTTAAAAGGATGGAATATAGTAATTATCTTATTCATAATATATCCGTTTCCCTGTTCCCAGTTAAATGTTTCCTAAAAGCCTCCAATATCTCGCAACTCAAATCATATTGCTATATCTCCTTTTTTATAAGAAAGCTTCTTTCTCTGAGCAGTTTTTAAAGTTAAAGTAATTTCTCTAATTTAATTAACTTTAGTCAAATCTGAGAACTGTGCTGATTCAATCAGACTTAAAGCCCAAACTCTGTTTTGAGTTGCCCTACCCATTTTTTTATCCGTTCATCTGTTAAATCACGCTGATTATCATCATCTAGAGCTAAACCTACAAAATTGCCAGCGTTTTCTCCCTCATCTTGCTTTGCTTTGGATTCATTCTGCTCATAACCATCTGTAGGCCAATAACCAATAGTAGTACCTCCAAGCTTAGTGATTTTTTCCTCCAAAATACCCATGGCATCTTGAAAATTATCAGCATACCCTATTTGATCACCTGTACCAAAATAGGCAACTTTTTTGCCTTTGAAATTTGCCTTATCTATTTCTTTACGATAGAAAGCACTCCAGTCACTCTGTAGTTCACCAATATCCCAAGTAGGACAGCCAATAATTAAATTTTGATAATCGTCGAAATCTTTGGGGTTGACATCATCCATATTGTGGATAGTAACTACTGTCTCACCACCCAATTCTTTTTGAATCATTTCTGCAGCTTCTTCAGTTTTACCTGTTGTGCTACCGACAAAAAGACCAATTTTTGACATTTTTACCTCCGTAGTGGTCGTTTTTTTTCTTATACTTATAGAGAAACTTTCAAACTATTGAATTAGAAATCAGTAAGGGTCTAATTCATCACAATAACCAGACCAATCGCTTTGTGATCCATGAATATTTTTGTTTGTAGTTACTCTGTGATTTTGAAAACTATTTTCTGCTTCTAAAGATATAAAAACGAATATGTCATTGTTTTTATATAGTTCTATTTTCCGTGAAGCTAATTTTTTTGAACCTGCCATTTTTTCTATTTACAAAATGTACATAACAGTTTAATCTGGCTTACTATTGACTACTATAGAGACTGCAATTATTGATAGCAAATAATTTATCGAGCTAGGTGTAAGATATTAACTATTTTTCAGGATCACAATCAAAATCTATTTATCAAAACTCTAGAAATAAATTGATAAAAATTTGCAATAAGTTTGCAAAATAAAAGTAAGCATATTATCTCCCATTGATTAATTATATTTAGGGTTTACGCAAACCAACCAAGAAACTGGGTTTACTACCCTGATTATTTTTATAATAGCAGATTTTGGGCAAATGATTTACAGGGTAGATGATGAAAATTATACAGCAATTAATCTTAAACCCTGATGATTTTTAGGCTAAGACGTCGTTTCTGATTATATCTAAATCCTTATAGGTTATGCTGTTATTTTACTTACCCTATAATTATTCTACTCAAAATAAATGAGAAATATTTCTATTTATTATTTACTCATAACTAGAGTGAGGTTGTCAAGTCTTAGAGCAAAATTTTCTATTACAGCAATTTTTCATTTCCCAAAAAACCTCTAGGGAGATTGTTTAAAATCTCCCTATCAAGAGCTTTCTAGGGATATAGTTGAACAGTTAGCATCTCAGAAATCACGCTAAAAAGTCTAACTATCAAACACTTATCAGATTAAGATTCTTCTACACTATTCAAAGCATTTTCAACACGCTTAAAGTCAAAACCCATAGCTCGCAAAGCGTGCCAGAGATGACCTTGCAAGAAAAAGAATGCTAAGAAGAAATGAGCATTGGCTAACCAACAACGAGCAGTATGAACACCTAAAGGCAACTCTATACTGTCCGCAAAATAAGGAGTAACACCCAACTTAACATCCAAAACTGGACCATAAAATTCTACAGGATAAGCTAAGGTATTAACGGCACAGAAGTAAGCTGCCACAAATCCTGCTAGAGCAATTCCACCCAGAGAGTAAGAAAGAATTGCTTCACCAGAGAAGATGAGAACACGTTTTGCCCAAGGAAGAGGTGCCCTAATAATATGCCATATGCCACCGAAAACTAGCAGAAATCCTACATAAATGTGACCGCCAACTAAGTCTTCTAAGCTATTAACAGCGGCAAAATGAGTTTGATATCCATATATTACTAATGGATCAAGAGTAGGATTAGTTACTAAGCGAACTGTTTGAGTTGTCGCATCATAAAGCCCACCAAAATACATAGCTTTGACTGCTAATAATAAAGCACCAAATCCTAAGAAAAGTAGGTGATGACCTAAGATAAAACCTAGCTTTTTGGGGTCATCCCATTCAAAATGAAACTTCTTCGCTCGGCCTGTTGCATCCTTTAAATTTTCTGGAGCTTTAAAGGTGTGAAAAAGCGCTCCTGCGCCTAATACTGCTGATGAAACTAGATGTATAATACCAACTACAAAATAGGGATAAGTATCTACAACTGTTCCATTTTCTCCAATACCAAAACCTAAAGTTGCTAGGTGAGGGAGTAAGATTAAACCCTGTTCTCCCATGGGTAAATTAGGAGAATATAGAGATATTTCAAACAGGGTAAATGCTCCAGCCCAAAAAGTAATTAGGGCAGCTTGACCGACATGAGCGGCAATAAATAAACCAGACAATTTAGCAAAGCGGGCATTTCCAGCCCACCAATCGTATTTAACTTCTGGACTACCATAAGTTTGCATAAAGTTTTGCCTCTTTGGGTTTATGGTTAATAGTTTTTCAAAACAGCAAATACTAACTTTGTTATGCAATAATTAGTAACTGTTTATCTTTAATAAAACTTGGATAACTATATCAGAATAATTATATTATTAATTCCTTTTTTTTAATTATAGAAAAATAATTAAAAGGTTATTAATCTGAATAATAGCAAACACAAGATAAAATTGCTAATATATTAGCAACACCAATCAAAATAGCTTCACAGCTATTATTTTGTACTGAGTACTTGGATAGAATTAATTGTCCATTTTTTATCTCCTTTATAATAGAGTCATCAAAGGATTAATAAGGGATTAGGAACAAATATATATACAAATAACTTTGCCCAACTACTGAATTTAGCGGTGATGAAACCCCCAAAATATCAGCTATACCAGTAATAGTAATTGAGTAAAAATTATCTATAATTCAATCACAAAAAAACCTAAATAACATTTATATTGAAAAATATTACCACCACGAGCAATGGGCAAATTTTTCTAAAAAACACACAACATTTATGACAGTTTGAGAGATAAAATTGCCCGAATATAAATTCTAATTTGATGTGATATTTGTGATTTACTTCCATTGCCAAGTAAGCATTGACTTGATACTCATTCCCATTCTGTATTTTTGAAATAAGTGGAATTTTTTTGTTCCTAATTGTAGTACAATACCTTTAATTAAAATACATAGTTCTGGCCACTAATTTATAGAGGCCGTTTTTTTTCTTCAAATTTAGATGTCCACTAACAGTACACAAATCAATAGTTTTTGATTGTGGAGCAAAAGATTGAAGATTAATGATAACTGTTATCATTTTTGGCCTTGTCAACCAAAAGTATATTAAATACTTATTGAAACTAATATTCATTAATTTTCTCATTTTGTCAAGGTTTTTTTGAGATTAATTATTATTAATTTTTGTAACTTATATTTTGAAATATACGATGTGCTACTAAAAGAATTTAGAAATCAGGAAAAATCGCGGCCAATAAGGCCACAGAATATAAGCAAGTATTTGTATTTAATATTTTCCTAAGAATTTGACAAATGAGAAAGGTTGATGAATAGAATGAATACATTGTAAATACTTACTAAATTAAGCCCTCATGCTACTTTATACTTCAAGTTGAAGTGCGCAGTGTGGGTTGCAAGTAGATAGTTAAACCTCAAGAAATGGCCAAAGCTTAGTAAGAAAACTTTCTCATATCAGTACTTAACATTATTAATGCAAATTAATCTAAGAAAACTTTAGAAAAAGTATTGACAAATATTATCATTAGCTTCATAATAAAAATTACATTGCTTATGGTGTTCTTCTCTCTGGTAGGACAACGTATATTAAATTAGTCGGGTCCCTCAGTCACAATGATGATATTTTATTGATAGGCTGGAAAGCAATTAGGGACTCTTTATTATTTTTTATCCTCCACATTGAGCAAATCTAAATTTACACATAGCTGGAATTTGAGATTTTTCACCCCGAAAATTGCTCCAAACCCGGTGTTAGTAAGGGAAATACCTAAAAGAACTAAAAATAGCTAAAACCTAGGTATAGCGCTACGTGCTAAGGTTAGGACATTTTTAGATTCCTTAACAAGGTTTTTTGGGACATGAAAGAAGTTAGAAAGTGTCCTAACGTCTTTTTGTACTGCTATATATCAACAGAACGGTTAATTCAATGTAAAAGTATTGCTGTATAAGCTTTTGGCGTAGTTTTTAACCTATTTTTGACCTAAAATGTTAGAATCATCGTCAGGGCTTACGCAAAAACACTATATTTTAAATACATAAATGACCTCCTAAATTTTACTAAATGATTGATTACATTCGCAACGGCCAAGAAATTTACCACAAATCTTTTGCAATGATTCGCTCTGAAGTAAACCTAGCAAGCTTTCCTATTGATTTAGCTAATATGGCAGTTAGATTAATTCACGCCTGTGGGATGACAGATATTCTGGAAGACCTAGCAACTTCACTAGATGCAGTAAAAATAGGTCGTGCTTCATTAATTAAGGGCGCGCCCATCTTTTGTGATGTTCAAATGGTAGCCAATGGAATTATTCGTCATCGCTTGCCTGCTAATAACGAAGTTATTTGCACCCTCAATTATCCAGAAGTACCAAAAATAGTGCAGCGGATTAATAATACTCGCTCGGCAGCTGCTATAGAATTATGGAAACCTCTTATTCATGGTTCTGTTGTAGCTATTGGCAATGCACCAACCGCACTATTTCACCTACTAGAATTGTTAGATAAAGGGATGGCAAAACCTTCCCTAATTTTAGCTTTTCCTGTAGGGTTTGTGGGTGCAGCAGAGTCAAAAGCCGAACTGACCAAAAATAGTCGCGGTGTACCATTTATCACGCTGCATGGACGACGGGGAGGTAGTGCCATAGCTGCTGCCGCCATTAATGCTCTAGCAAAGGAAAGCGAGGTATAGTATTTATGGCTTACTAATTAATAATCAAAGTATTGACATATAGAACCCATTTGGTATCTTTTCCGTGCAAGGTTATAGTAAGTAGCGATCGCCAACCTCTTAAGCATTAGTAAAAGAAAACAAAGATGTCCAGTTGTATAAATAATAAAATCCTCATTCCTAAGTCAATACCTACCTATTCCCAAAATTAACTTTCTGGTAAAGCACCCTCCATTTTACTCAACCATTCTATTAAACTTTCTAGTTGTTTATCTGCATTTAAAGTACCTAAACCACGTACTATAACTTTACCTTTACTAAAGACAAAACGAGATTGTAAATGACCTGGTAATTTCTCTTTTAATAAATTCCATGCAGGTTCTTCCATTGGTGTTTCTAAAACAACATGTTGTTTGCCTTCTACTTTAATCCGAGAAAAGCCTATTTTTTTAGCAATTTGTTTTAATTCCATCATTCTTAATAACTGTAAACCAGCTTTCGGTATTGTACCGTAGCGGTCACTCCAATCAATTTCTATTTGACTCAATTCTTGCCTACTGTTAGCACCAGCAACCGAGCGATAGGCACCGATTTTTTGATCTAAATCTGTAATATAATCTGCAGGAATGAATGCAGTCAAACTTAGGTCAATTTGTGTATCCTCAACTTGAGGAATTTCCTGACCTTTAATTTCCTGAATGGCTTCTTCCAACATTTCCGTATACAGATCAAATCCGATAGCGTTTACCTGACCAGACTGCTCTGCTCCTAAAATATCCCCCGCTCCCCGAATCTCTAAATCTCTCATTGCCAAATGATATCCTGAACCCAACTGGGTAAATTCCTGAATTGCTCGCAACCGTTTTTGTGCATCATCTGTCAGTGCAATTCCACCGTTAGCAGTAGTCGGATAAAACAACCATGCATGAGCTTGTATCCCTGCTCTGCCTACTCTTCCTCGTAGTTGATACAACTGCGACAAGCCAAATTTTTGAGCCTCTTCTATTAAGATCGTATTGACGCGGGGAATATCTAAACCAGATTCAATAATTGTAGTACAAACTAAAATATCAGCTTCACCCGCACCAAAAGTCAGCATAATTGACTCCAACTCTGCTGCATTCATTTGACCATGACCAATATTAATTCTTGCTCCGGGAATCATTTCTCGCAATTTTCCCGCCAATTCTTCAATACCTTCAATCCGTGGTACCACATAAAATACTTGCCCTCCCCGATTTAATTCTTGACGAATTGCAGTGCGGGCAGTTTCCAGATCATAAGGTGCAAGGTGAGTTTTGATAGGGCGACGCAAAGGAGGTGGAGTTGTAATCAAACTCATTTCTCTAATTCCTGAAAGTGCCATATATAATGTTCTGGGAATTGGTGTTGCAGTCAGTGTTAGCACATCTACTTCAGCTTTGAGCGCCTTAATTTTTTCCTTCTGGTTAACACCAAACCGTTGTTCCTCATCCACTACCAACAAACCTAATGCCCGAAACTGGATCGTCTTACTTAAAATTGATTGAGTACCAACAATAATATCTAATTCCCCTGTGGCTAACCTCTGCTGAATTTCTTTCTTTTCGCTAGGAGTACGAAAGCGGTTGAGTAAACCTATTTCTATAGGGTAGGGAGCAAAACGTTCTTTAAGAGTGTGATAATGTTGTTGGGTTAAAACTGTTGTTGGTGCGAGAAATGCTACTTGTTTTTCGTCGGTAACTGCTTTGAAAATTGCTCGGATAGCAACTTCTGTTTTTCCGAAACCAACGTCACCGCAGACCAGACGATCCATTGCCCGTTCGCTTTCCATATCCCGTTTCACATCTTGGGTTGCTTTCAACTGGTCAGGGGTAGGTTGATAGGGAAAGGAGTCTTCCATTTCTTCCTGCCACGGAGTGTCAGGGGGGAAACTGTAACCTGTTTCTTGAGCACGTTGAGCATAGAGTTTCAACAGGTCAACGGCTAATTTTTTGATTGACTTACGAACTTTATTTTTAGTACTTTCCCAGGTTTTGCCAGTCAGTTTATTGAGTTGGGGTTTTTTCTTATCAGTGCTTCTCAAACGTGATAAGGAACTAAGTTGGTCAGCAGCAACTCTAAGCAAACCGTCAACATATTGAATTGTTAGATAGTCACGAGTTTCATTATTTAGAGTCATACTTTCTAATTTCATGAATTTGCCGATACCATGTTGGCGGTGAACTACATAATCTCCTGGTTGCAGTTTGTTGGGATCTACTTGTTTGGAGGTGCTTTGACGGCGCTTGCGAATATAAGTTGGAGTGGCAAGGGCATGTTGTCCGTAAAATTCTCTGTCGGTGATAACTACTAACCGGAAAGTGGGTAAAATAAATCCTTCTAATTCTGCTAAACCACTATATTTGAGAGCAATGGGGGTATATTGAGTTTGCAGTTTGTCAATGGTAGAATAGTCAAGGGGGTTGGGAATAAACTGGGCAGGACAGTCGTGTTCCTGCAGTAGAGAGACAGAGCGGGACGGTTGAGCAGAAATGAGGAAAACAGAATGTTTACGTTCCCTTTGTTGACGCAGGTTTTCTCCCAGTTTCGCGTATTGGTGAGGCATGACTGATAAGGGCCGACTGGCAAGGTTGAAAGTGTAGGGAATTAAGGCAGTAATATTGCTCTTGCTTTCTTTAGTGAGTTCGGATAAATATAGTCTGGGAAAAAGTTCGACTTCTGCCAGGGAGTCGGCAAATGTACGATGAATTTTTGGTAATGTTCGAGCTCTTTTGAGTTGTTGCCAGTTTTCTTCTACTAGTTCAAACCAGTGATCGCCATGGGCAGCACATTGATCTGGTTCATCTATGGCAATGAGAGTATTTTCTGGCAGGTAGTCTAATAGAGAAACAAATGTTGAGTCAGTTATTGACTCTAAGTTTCCTAACCCCCACTGACTAAAATCTCTAGGTGTTATAACTATTTGGGCAATTTTGTCAAGGGAACGTTGGGTAGAAGGATCAAATTCCCGAATTTGTCTGAGTTCGTCCCCAAACCATTCTAGGCGTACCGGTAATTCTGAGGCCACGGGAAATACATCTATAATATCTCCTCGCCGACTCCACTGACCCTCGGTTTCGACTAATGGCACTTGTTCGTATCCCATTTGCACAAGTTTTTTCTCTAAAGATGGATGCTCTAAACCATCAGAAAAGGTTTTGGAACTTCTCGTAATGCCAGGGATAAGGATCAGGCAGTAGGGCTGAAATTTTTTAACTGTAGGTAGGTGAGGTTGGAGCGCTCGTTCTGTTGCTACTACAGCAATTTTTGCTTTATTGCTACTGTTGTCGTTGCTGGTTACATTTTCTTGGACATTCTCACTTATTAAGTCTGCTAAAACTTGCATTTGTCCCCAAATCATTTCTTCTAAATAAGAAGGTTCATAAGGGGATGCTTCTGAAGTAGGGTAAAAGTGAACCTTGGGCCATCCTATTGCTTCTAACTGTGCCATCCATCGCCCCGCCTCTTCTAAAGTTGCAGTGACAATGAGCAAATTTTGCTGTTGCTGTTGGGCGAGGGTAGATGCGAGTAAACCTTTGGGTAAACGTGGAGCACCGTTGAGTTGTAAGCATGAGTATTGTTGGAGTTTGTTTAGAAGTTCGGTCGTAAGAGGCGAGCGACCCAGTACTCTAATAATAGATGATAGTGTCATTTCAGTTATCAGTTGTCGGTGATCAATTACCCTGCGGAATACTAGGCAAACACAGGAACTTGCTCTAGTTTTAGCAGAAAGCTTAAGAACTTATGGAAATAAGCAAAGAAACCAGGTTTCTAGGAGAAATCGTAAGATTTTTAGTGATTTTTATTAGCATGTTATGCTATCCCAGACTCGTAATTTAGTTGTAGTTGTATGGAGAGTTATTTCCAATTCATTAAGTAGAAAAAATCGGCTGAAACTTTTCCTTCTATACTTATTGAGGGAACCTCAAATGATTCCAAACCCATTATTAGCAAGGAAAATACCTGACATAACTAAAAATAGCTAAAATCTAGATATATCAAGAAAACGGTTAATTTAAGGTAAAAACATCACTGTATAAGACTTTGGCCTAGTCTTCAACCTATTTTTTCCATAAGTTTAGTCCAGCAACTGAGTGATATATTAGCATATTCATCAGCGGATAAGTTTAATAAAGTTTCTACAACTTCTAATAACTCTTAATCGAGTTTGCTAAATCCAGTCTTTCATAAGCTTTTCAGTATAATCTTTTGTTTTTATTGTTCTTTTTCTCGCCTCAGATTTTCAGGCCATTTTTAGATAAGCTGTTAATTCTCTTTCCTTTGATATTAATTTCTACTTAATCTATAACTTAGTTCTCCAAATTGAAATCTGTTCTAGCGCGAGATTTCTTAAAGGGTTTTCGGGGGATAAATCAACTAATTCTAATATAGCGCTACGTGCTATATTGCTTAATCGGCAAGACTTTCAGGGTTTATTTCTAGCTTTTGAATTGTTACAACCTATTTGGGATTGTTATATTAGTATTTTAATTACCTAATAAAACACTAATATTCTGACCATTATTGTTAACTATATAAGTACCGGGAATTTGATAAACTTTAGTTGTATTCGTATCTAATGCCCAAGCTTTAACATTAATTTTTCCTTGGGGAAACCTATGAGTATATAATATTTTTTTCCATCCTGATTTCAAGTATTTTTTACTCTTAAGTTCTTTGGCAAGATTATGTCTTGTCATTGTCATATCTGCCACAGCATAAACAATAGGTTCACCTTGCAAGTTATCATAACTGAGAATTATTGCATCTACAGGTAAATTTGTATCAGTAAATATAGCCCAGCCAGTTGCTAATAAGTTATTATTACCAATATATTCCAGTTTTTCAAAAGTACCTTCTACTTGTCTTTCATTACTCATATCTATTAAGTCTGAAATGCGGTTAGTTGTGATTAATCCAGGTTCTAAAAAACCTAGCTTTGTTAAGTAATGCGCCCGTTGTTTTATATATTCAAAATAGTAAGGATCAATCAGATTTTGACAGTTATCATGAGTAAAATCAATTACTAGTAAACAACCTTTATATTTCAAATAATTTTGTTTCCATGACTTCATCTTGTCTACACTATAGGTAAAGTTGTGTACTTGAATAACAGTTATTATGCCAAGAAACCAGCAAATAATTTGCGATAATAAGCTTCTATTTATTAAAAAAGAATATTTTTTAATAGCATCTTCTCCCACAATTATCATTAAATGAATTATAGAGATAATGATGTAGGTTGAAAATGTTGTATATCTTGATGATAGAGCTTGCTCTACACCAAACGTTACTCTACCAAATGATGTAACTAGAGCACTAATAACTGTATATGAACCAAGCATAATCCAGCTAATAGTTTTAGAACGCAATTCATAGTCTTTGATATGCCATATTATATAAGAAAACAAACCAATAAATATAATAATAATTACTACGCCAAAAATAATTGAATTATTTAGAGGTTGTATACTACTATTAACTCCTAGAGAGCTACCTAAAAATGCTAGAAAGTATTGGAATATTTGATATGGATATTGAATTGATTCTAATGGATTAGGATGAGATAATGGCTTTTGATAATCATGGAAGTAAAAGGTTACATTAGCTATAAATCCAATTATCCAAAATGGAAGATATAAAGTTATGTTTTTTCTGATATCTGACCAAAATTTTAGCTGTACTAAAGCTAGTACTGGGAAAACTATGACCCAAGCTAATAAACCATTAGCATAAGAAAAAGTACTAATGGTTGATAAGACCATACAAATAAAAATTTTGGTTTGATTATTTAGTCGTGAATAAGCAATTAATATACAGGAGGTAATGCAAGCTATAGGAATAAAAACAACTATTTGAATACCCCACAACCAATTTTCATATTGAACAGTAGAAAAGATAAATATATTAGATATGAATGCTATGATTAGACCTTTAATATTGGAACCACCTATCGTTAATTTATTTAACAGATAAATATTTATAGAAACTATGCAAGCAAGTAAAAATGTGACTAGCATTTCATATTTAATATTCCATTTAGTGATAAATGCTAGGGCCAGAAAAATCAGCCTGGGAAAAAATTTTCTACTTTCATTGTGTTGTGCTATTAAATCATTGAAAGATAGAATTCTTTGATTAAATTTTTCAAAGATATCAGAGATTTGCCATTGGTCTTGAATTGGTACATTGACACTATATTTAAGAATGAGGACTCCTAAAACTATAGCTGGAATTATTGCCAGGCATAAACTGATGCCTGCAATTAATCTAGGGCTTAATTCGTAATTATTTTTTTGCATATTTTGTTGTAAATTATATTTCGATACGGTTCAGTCAAGGATTTTTGTGCCGTTTTGTAACCCGAAAAGTTCATCAGAAAATTTAGATATACAAAATTCTGTCTACCTACTTAAAAAGCTAATAGCTGACAGTTATATGCTACATTAATCTCTTACTGATTAGTAATCTAGATTTACTTTGCTTAATTTAAGCAAGAATATTCCTCTCGCAAAACTAAAAATTAATGATGAAAAATATTTTTTCTTTCCTCCGTCAAACAGTAATTATCTCTTTAATAACATTTGGATTCACAGAAGTTGCATTCAGAATTTATCACAAAATTAATCCTTCGTTTATGTTTTACGACCCCTCATCTTATAATCGCTGGCGAGGAAGACCATTTTCTACAGATTATGATTTTCAGTTAAATTCTCGGGGATTTAAAGATATCGAATTTACCAAGCAAAAAGCAGAAGGCACATATAGAATTATTGGCATAGGTGATTCTTTTGCTTATGGAGGTATTCCCTACAAACATAATTTTTTAACTCTATTGGAGTCTAAGCTAAATCAAGATAGTCAGCAACCTATAGAATTAATTAATATGGGAATAATTGCAATTGGACCGAAAGATTATTTA
>JAKQYG010000080.1 GCA_023356515.1 Trichodesmium sp. MAG_R04
AGCTAATTCATATAAATCTAGTAATGCATGAGTGATATGTTGCAAATTTGCATCTAGTTGCGCCACATACCCCGAAAATTCCTGTCCCAAAGTCAGCGGTACTGCATCTTGTAGGTGAGTACGCCCTATTTTGACAATTTCAGAAAATTCTGCTGATTTTTCCTGGAGTGTATCTCGCATTTTTTTAACTTTTGGCAGCAACTTTTCATATAACACTACTGCTGAGGCAATATGCATGGCAGTAGGGAATGTGTCGTTAGATGACTGGGACATATTAACATGGTCGTTAGGATGTATCGGATTTTTGCTGCCCATTTCTCCTCCAGCAATTTCGATCGCCCGGTTAGCTATAACTTCATTAACATTCATATTACATTGGGTGCCACTTCCTGTCATCCAAATTCTTAGTGGGAAGTTTCCATCTAGTTTTCCAGCAATAATTTCTTCTGCTACTTGAATGATTAATTTTGTTTTGTCTTCCGGAAGTTTACCAAGTTCCTGGTTAGTTTGGGCAACTGCTTTTTTGAGGATAGCAAATGCTTTGATAACTTCTGATGGGATATAGTCTTGCCCGATAGAAAAGTAGATAAGCGATCGCTGGGTTTGAGCACCCCAATAACGGTCTGCTGGTACTTCGATATTTCCCATACTATCGCTTTCAATTCGCATTTTGGGATGGGTTGATTCTAACATAGTTAATATTTGTGATACAGTCTATCTGCTCTTTGACATCCTCCCCGGCCTAAAGGTACCGGGCTTCCTGCCGAGCCGTAGCTTCTGGGCGGGGGGACGTTTCACGGGCTGCCGCTACTTTTGCAGTAGTCTTACACTTGCCGACCCGTCCGTTTTTTGTCTCGGTGTGCCCGCCCGCGACTAATATATTTCCTGTGAACTAAGAACAATGATAACATGACCTGTGAAAAAAAATCAACTAAAAAGTCACCCGCTTATGGGCGAGGCTTTAAACCCAATTTTTCGGTAAAATTAGATTCCTCATCAACCCCAAAGCTGCTATAATTACTAATTACAACTTGAGGTGCTAGTAATAAATTTTCTTTAGATTTAATTAACTGCCCAATACCTAGAAATTGACCTCCTAGATTGTAAACTCGGAAATGATGCTCAGTTTTTTTAGCTTCTATTTCCCCCTTTATTTGATAAGTTAAACGTTGACCTTGACACCATTTTTTTGCATTTTCGGCAACCAAGGCGATAGCTGGTAAATGTGCCAATGCTATTTCCATAGATAAAAGACTAAACTTATTTTCCTGTAACTGATTTTCTACTTCTGCAAAAGTGAGGCTATTTTTCTCAGAAAAACCACTACTTTCTGTTCTGGTTAAAGCAGCTAAACTTCCACCAGTATTTAAAATTGCACCTAAATCACGAGCGATAGCTCGAATATAAGTTCCTGTACCGCAAGCGATCGCTAAATCTACTTCTGGAAAATCTCCAGGTCGCCAGTCAAGAATTTCTATATTAAACACTTCGACAATACGAGTGGGAACTTCAACTGTTTTTCCCTGGCGGGCTAAATCATAAAGTCGTTTTCCTTGTACCTGTATTGCACTATAACTTGGTGGTACTTGTTCAATTTTGCCTAAGAAATTTGGCAGCGCTGCTTCAATATGAGATAACATTAATTCTGGTACTGATAAGTGTTGAACAATTTCTCCCTCTAAGTCATCAGTAGTAGTAATCACACCAAACCTGACTGTACCACGATAAGCTTTTTGTGAAGGTAGAAACTGTAATAACCTGGTTGCTTTTCCCACCGCAATAGGTAAAACACCAGTAGCAACAGGATCAAGAGTTCCTCCATGTCCGACACGCCTAAGACGCAGCAATTTTCGTACCTTTGCTACGCAGTCATGGGAAGTCATGCCGGATGGTTTGTTAAGATTGAGAAATCCTTCCATTATCTTGTTATTTTAAGCCTCATCTTTTATCGTCGTGTTTTTCATCTAACAAGTCATTCTATAATTATTACCCCCTAACAAATTTCCAAGAAAAATTAAATTTGAAGTTTAATTTTTTTGTATTACCAAATTTATATCTAATTACTACTCCTAAGTTATAACTTTGACTACAAAACTTAATGCACATATTCTAAAATTGAATTAAATAAAGTCCAATTTTTTTGGGAAAGGACTCAGATAATATGTAGTTTAAGGAATTTAACTTGTATAGATCATAAAATACTCATTCCTAGGATTTTTTATACATATGTCCCACAAATCAAATAAGAATAGACAAATAATTTTAAGTCTGATTAATTTCAATGTCTACAATTTCCTAAATTTCAGTGTAATATAGAAGTAATCATTAAGTTTATAATACTGGTATAGCAGTCGAAGTATAGCACTACGGGTAAGTAAGAAGTCAGAAGTAATCCCTGACTGAATTTCAGCATTTAGTAATGTCCTAACCTTTGCTTCGAGTGCTATATAAGAATTCTAGGTCGTAACAATTAAAAAACTAGAAATAAACTCTGAAATTCTTGCCTATTAACCATTGCTCATTACCTATTCGCTCTTCCCAAAAATTGGTGAGATTTTGGACACAAATAAAATAGGATTGCTATATATACAGAAAATATTTTTTAGCAAACTTTTGGCTTTTATTTTTTCCCTAACCGAAAAATTTGGGTCTCAAGTTTCCTCTTTATAAGGGGATAAAAAAGAATATTCCCTATTTCAAGCCTACCTATTGCAGAAAATGCTGAGAACTGAAAAGACTCCTACCAAGACATATTTTTATTTTGACGAAGCCATAAATTTTTGTTAATTTCAAACTAAGCATATAATAGAAAAGTCAACAGGACTTACGCAACGACACTAATTGTAGTGGTAATGTTTGGAAAAAGACGAATTTATTACCATATATAGCGGTACAGCGTAAGTCCTGGTCAAACTAAACAAATCATTTGTTGATATTTAGTCTTGTAACTAAACTAAATTATAAAAGCAAGTTCTGATAAATTAATAGCTAGCTGCTACAGCTTAAGTTATCACATTCATACTTAATACTGGAGTGCAAATATATAGTAATGTTTAATCCAACACAAATCTTAATATATACTTTTGTAAAAGAGCTACAAGCAGGATACCGTCGCACTTATGGTGGTTTCAAACCAGACTATCCAGAAATTATTGCTTGGGCAGGAAATATGGCTCTGGAAAATATCGCTAACTGCGATGCATTATATCACAATGTTGAACATACAATGTTAGTTACTCTTGTTGGACAAGAAATTTTGCGAGGCAAGCACATTCGTGAAGGTGGAGTTTCCCCTGAAGATTGGTTGCATTATATTATTTCTTTATTGTGTCATGATATTGGTTATACTAAAGGGGTCTGTCGAAAAGACCAAGAATTATTAGCTTTATATGATACTGGAGTAAATGGTGAGATGGTTTCTTTGGGAGATGGTTCTACTGCAGCTAGTTTAACTCAGTATCATGTTGACCGGGGTAAATTAGTAATAGATGAACGTTTTGGTGGTCATCGATTAATTGACGCAGATCAAATTAAACGTAATATTGAATTAACTCGTTTTCCTGTTCCAGAAGCAGAAACTCATCAAGATAGAAATAATTTTTCTGGGTTATCAAGAGCAGCAGATTTAATTGGTCAATTAAGTGACCCTAATTATTTGCTCAAAATTGGTGCTTTATTTTATGAGTTTGAAGAAGTAGGTACTAATAAACTTTTAGGTTATAAATCTCCAGGAGATCTCCGACGCAGCTACGCAAAATTTTACTGGAAAGGAGTTTATCCTTATATTCCTGCTGCTCTTAATTATTTGGAATTAACTCAAAGTGGAAAACAAATTATTGCTAATCTCTATGCAAATGTATTTCAGGTAGAACATGAACCTCAGGCAAAAGTTAATGATACAATATCGGAAAATGGTGATAATAAAATTCATAATAATAGAGATTTGAAAGTTAAAGTTCCAATTGTAGAAAAAAAATTTAGTGATTTTTTAGATTTGAATTTATAAACTGATAGAGGCAGAAATTTAAAATTTATATCAATGAATTTATTATGTATTTGGAGGGAAATAACCTAGTAATTTAAGCTATCAGTTAGCCTCTCACCTGTTTTCCACTTTTACAGCAATTCCCATTGTTCTGAGGTCAGCATTTGGCGATCAATATTGCGTGCAGCACAATATTTTTACTATTCTGACTTATGCCTGATTTGTACAAAATATACTATAAATCAAATAATTTAATACTTAAATAACTGGAATAAGCTATATATTCTACCCTATCGTTTTAAGCTTGAATCTATATGTCTAAAATTGAGTAAAGGAAGTAATGAATTGTGGCAAAATTAACACTAGAAGTTGAGGAATACACTCATAAATTAAGGGAAAAACTTCAAGAAGCTGGTTATAATTACTATGTTCTTGATAACCTAATTATGGAAGATGCTGTTTATGATCGCTTACTTCGAGAATTACAGGAATTAGAAAACCAATATCCTCAATTAATTGAGCCAGATAGTCCTACTCAAAGAGTAGGAGAAAGGCCAGCAACTAAATTTGTATCAATTAAACATAATATTCCCCTTTATAGTTTGGAAAATGCTTTTAATATTCAGGAATTAAAAAGTTGGCAAGAACGTTGGCAACGCCAACCACTTCATAAAAATAAAAAGTTAGCTCCCCCTTTACTTCCCCTAAGGGAGGAAGTTAAAAATCAAAACCTTCTTAATAAGTCAGATTGGTTTCCTACAGTTAGTTCTTTAGCTCAAGTAATTACTGACTCTTATTCTAATGAAATAGACTTATCAACTGTAGATTATGTTTGTGAATTAAAAATTGATGGTTCTGCTTTAGCTTTAACTTATGAAAATGGTTTATTAGTACGAGGTGCTACTCGCGGTGATGGAATTATGGGGGAAGATATTACTCAAAATGTCAAGACAATTAAGAGTATTCCCTTAAAACTAAAAGTTGATAATCCCCCGTCAATAGTAGAAGTTAGGGGTGAAGCTTTTTTATCAATAAATGTCTTTGAAAATATCAACGCCGCAAGAGAAAAAATTGGAGAAACTTTATTTGCAAATCCACGCAATGCAGCAGCAGGTACTTTAAGACAATTAGACTCAAAAAGAGTTGCTCAACGTCGACTAGATTTTTTTGCTTATACACTTTATTTAGAAGAAAATAAATCTGATTTTTCTCAATTTTATACCCAGTGGCAATATTTGCAATTACTTCAACAATTAGGTTTTAAAGTTAATCCTAACAATCAAGTTTGTTCTTCTTTAAATGAAGTTGAAGTATATTATCAATACTGGAATCAAGAACGACAAAATCTACCTTATTTAACTGATGGAATAGTGGTTAAACTTAATTCTTTACCAATACAAAAAAAATTAGGATTTACTCAAAAATTTCCTCGGTGGGCGATCGCTCTTAAATACCCTGCTGAAGAAATCCCGACTATTGTCCAAGCAGTTACAGTTCAAGTAGGCCGTACTGGGGCACTGACTCCTGTAGCCGAATTAAAACCAGTCCAATTGGCAGGGACAACTGTACAAAGGGCATCTCTACATAATAGCGATCGCTTGGCAGAATTGGACTTACATATTGAGGACACGGTAATAGTCCGCAAGGCAGGAGGAGTTATACCAGAAGTGGTGAGAGTTTTGCCAGAATTACGAGCAAAAAAAGCCGAGAGATTTCAAATGCCCACTTACTGTCCAGAATGTAGCCAACCTGTGATTAAACCTAGAGATGAGGCAGTAACTCGGTGTATTAATACTTCATGTCCCGCTATTCTCCGGGGTTCTTTGGCACATTGGGCATCTAGGGGCGCTCTGGATATCAATGGTTTGGGGGAAAAGTTGATGCAGCAAATGGTTAATAGTGGTTTAGTTAAGTCTGTGGCAGATTTGTATAATTTGACTGTGGAAGATTTGACTACCTTGGAACGGATGGGGGAAAAGTCGGCGAGTAAGTTGGTAGAAGCGATCGCTACTTCTAAAGCTCAACCCTGGGGGCGGGTGCTTTATGGTTTGGGTATTCGTCATGTGGGTGGTGTAAATGCAGAGTTGTTGGTTCAGAAATTTCCGACTGTGGCAAAGTTAGGGCAAGCAAAGGTAAGTGATATCGAAGCAGTGTATGGTATTGGTCCGGAAATTGCTCAATCTGTAGAAGAATGGTTCCAAGTACCAGCAAATCAGAATTTGGTGGCACGTCTGAAAACTGTTGGAGTGACTTTGGAGAGTAAAGGTCCTACAAGTAATTTTGTAGAAGGGCAAGATGGTTTGCTAACAGGGAAGACTTTTGTCTTGACAGGAACTTTACCAACGTTGAAGCGAGATGAGGCGAAAAGTTTGATTCAAAATGCTGGTGGGAAGGTGACAAGTTCGGTGAGTTCTAAGACTGATTTTGTTGTTGTGGGAGAGGACGCAGGCTCTAAGTTAGAAAAGGCAAAAAAATTGGGGATGAAACAGTTGAGTGAGGCGGAGTTATTGGAAATGTTGGAAGTTAGTGGGATATAATGTGTAGAAACACAAAATAAGTAAAAATAACTAACAATGAGAGAAGAGATTGAAAAAGAACTAGATACTATTAAACAGAAACTAAAACCACCAAGCATAGCTATACACGGCAGTTAGCTTGGAAATTTCTAGCTGCTGCTGCTGCTACCTGTTTTAATACTGCATTTATTCCCGTACCTGGTTCAACTCCTGCTACTATACTAGCAACTCAAACCGGTTTAATTGGTTCAATAGGATTTGTTTATAATATTCAAGATATTATATAGCAACGTGCGCTGGTATATTTACATGGTACAAGTTGCTACTAATGTAATATATTTGAAAGTATTGGTAGATAGTAGCGTAAAATTGTACTACACTTAAATGCGATAGTAATATGTAAAGATGTGAGTGCTCATTGCTATAACGGTAAAAAGTGCTTTAGCGACACTTTCAGTTACTACAGTTTTAACTTTAGTTGCTACTACAGCGACTGATATTATTTCTGCTACTTTAGCATTAATTTTTCCACCACTTTTCGCTTTCGGTGAGGCTGTTTCAGGTTCAGTTGCTGCAACATATATTGTTATTGTAGGGCTTGCATATATTTCTACACTGGAAGCAGTATCAGTTTCTTATTTCAATTCATCTATAAATAAAAAGGAAGTTGAAGAATTTTTCAAAGATAAGTTTTCAGAAGAATTAAAAAAATATTCATCAATTAAAATTTCCCAAAAATCTGATCTTGAAAAATACAAGAAAATGTTTATAGATTCCCCACAATAAAGGAACTGATTATCAATAAGTTAGCATTACCAACAGATACTAAATCAATTTCTTTAGGAAGGCCACTTTGAGTAACTGACGTTAGACATTAGAAGTCAGACCTAGTGTGGCCTGCCAATCAAAAAATGCCTTATGTCCCCATTATCACCACTACATTTTCAAATTAAAGGAGAAGGTTTTCCTATTCTTTGTCTCCACGGACATCCAGGTAATGGTCGATGTATGTCAGTCTTTACCAACTCTTTGTCCCAAAACTTTAAAACTATTGCTCCAGACTTAAGAGGATACGGAAAAAGTTCTACGAACACTAACTTTGAGATTACTCAACATTTAATAGACTTAGAAATACTTCTGGAACAACTTCAAATTTCTAAATATTTAATATTAGGATGGTCCTTAGGTGGAATTATTGGGATGGAGTTAGCTCTGAGAAACCCAGAGCAAGTCGCTGGTTTAATTTTAATAGCTACAGCAGCAAGACCTCGAAGTAATCATCCACCGATAACTTGGCAGGATAATCTTTATACAGGTTTAGGGGGCATTATAAATTATTTTTTTCCTGGTTGGCAATGGAATATTGATACTTTTGGCAAGCGATCGCTATTTAGATATCTCATCCAACGTCATACTCCTGCCACCTATCAATATCTAGCAAAGGAAGCAGTTCCTGCTTATTTAAAAACTTCAAGATTGGCCACTAGAGCTTTGAATAAATCTTTAAGAGCAGGTTATAATCGATTAACTGAGCTACCCCAGATTCAATCTCCTTGCTTAGTATTAGCTGGGGCAAGCGATAGGCACATTACTCCTGAGTCTAGTCAAGAAACTGCTCTTCAACTGAAAAAAGCTACTTGGGAATGCTATCCTCACACAGCCCATTTGTTTCCTTGGGAAATTCCTCACCAAGTTATAACAAGTATCAAAAACTGGGTAGAGCTAACTACCGAAGTTAGCCATCTTCTTGAAAACTAGACAAAGCTAAACATTAGCTATTGGTGACTAAATAAGCTAAATACGCAAATTTTTTGACCAGCGTTGTCGATGAATTTCGTAAATAGCCATACCCGCTGCTACTGAGACATTCAAACTTTGGGTACTTCCCGATATTGGTATAGAAACTAAGACGTCACAATTTTTTTGTATCAGAAGACTTAAGCCTTCTGCTTCGCTACCAACTACTAAAACAATAGCTCCAATAAATTTTACTGTATGTATCGCTTCTCCCTCATGTGCCACAGTACCATATATCCAAAAACCCTCTTTCTTTAATTCTTCCAAAGCACTACTAAGATTAATCACTCTAGCTACAGGAAAATTTTCCAAGGCTCCAGCAGCAACTTTTGTTACGGTCGAAGTTATTCCTACTGCTCGTCTTTGTGGAATAATTAAACCTTTTACTCCAAGGGCTTCACCAGTGCGAATAATAGCTCCTAAGTTATGGGGATCATTAATACCATTAGCTACAAGTAATACAGGTTGATCAGTTTCCGATTTTGCTTGGGAAATTAATTCGTGAAGTTTCTTATATTCATAAGGAGATATTTGAGCTACTATACCCTGGTGATTTTTTCGCTGGGTAATTTGATCTAGTCGTCTATCATCTACTTCATCTATAATTGTACCCTTTGTTTTAGCCTCATTAAGCAGTACATGGAACCGAGGATCGTATCGCAGCGAAGAAATTATCCAGATCCGGTTTAAATATCGCTCACTTTTCAGGGCAGCTTGTACAGTATGTCGTCCGTAGATTAGATCGTCATCCTCTTCTTTGGTATTTGAGGAATTATCATTTTTTGAACGCCTATCTTTGAGTGTAATTTGTTTATATTTTTTCGGTTTTTCTTGAGAATTAAATTTATAATTTTTTGTAGACATAATTTATATCAAATTTGCTTTAATACCTATATAGCAATCCTAAATAGGTTGTAACAATTTAAAAACCAAAAATAAACTCTGAAAGTTTTACCCATGAACCATTATTTCTAAATAAGCATAGAAAAACTGTATTTTATAAGGGTTTTTTTATGAATGATCCATGCAACAATAAATCGTTTATATGCACAAAATATTAATCCATTTATAGTATTATCAATCTCCATTAAAGCCATTATTTAAAATAAATACTATTAAAATAATTAACCTAACTTTAATCTAATTCTATGTAGCCTAGTAGTTGATTTAATCTTTGGGGATCGGTCAAATATAAGTATCCGATTAAAGTTTCTAAACTTGTAGCCTGTTGATAAACCTCTGGATCTAATCTCTTTGGTTTCCTAAAAGCAGCATTTCGGCCTCGCTTGAGAATATCTAACTCTACACTAGTAAGGTGAGGCTTTAAGTTATGTAATTGATGAGCTTGACTTTCTGCCCTTACTTGGTCTACAACTAATTGATGATAATAACGTGATCGCTTTGGTGGTATCAAGTAGTAATTACGAATATACAGTTCATAAACTGCATCTCCCAAATATGCCCAAGCTGAGGGGGAAATTTTTTTAATTTCTGCTGGCTTTAGGGTAACAGGGTTTAACTGTTGCAAACTAATTATTCTCCTTTTGACATGCTCTTTGCCCGAAAGACGGTAATTCCAAAGCTGTAGCTAATCAGTGGGTTAAAGTTTTATGGAGTACTGCGGCCAACTTAAAGAGCTAGATGGGGAATGTGGTTTGGAAGCATATTCCTCAGTTATATCTATTACGGTTGTACCTCGTTTAAAAACCTAAAACTTAACAGTTTTTTCAAGTTTAACTTACGTTTCTTTTTTCCTGAATAGGCAACCATTTAGGATAGGATAACTCAAAAGTAGGGAGAAATATGACGCGATACTTCGTCATTAACTATTTTGCTACATAAGTATCGCTCAAGATTAATCCAGTAAAATTTCAAATCTTTTTACTTAGGAATGAAAATTAAATAAGATCCATAAATATTGGTCAGAAGCATTGCACTAAAAGGTTTCTGAACAGGAAATCTGGAGGTTAATAAATTCTCATTACTTAACCAATTCTTGGAAGTTTAATGTATCCTAACTCTCCTGAGGGCAGGGCCTTGTATTTTGATTTTCCACCCTATCTATTTTGGGTTAGGAACCTCAAAGCTTTTTATCATAATCTACTGTCTTCAATTCATAGGTTAAGCGATCGCCAAATTTGAAATGAAACGGCCATACTCTTGGGGATCAGTATGGAACCATTAGACTTGTCGCTAAATAGAGGGAAAAAATAGCTCAAACTCAGGCAGAGTAATAATTCCAAGCATTTCAGGATGTTAATCGCTATAATTATTACATATCAAGGATTTTAAGGATTTTTTAAATTATAAACCGACAAGCCTATTAAGAGCGAAGCTATACAAAACGAGCTTTTTTCTTAAATTTAAGCTTACCAAAAACGAGCATTAAAGCAACGCTTCCAGACTTATGATAAATATCTCATACCAAATCCGCCTTAGTGAGAGGGTATTTTTAAAAGTTACAGCCTTTAATAAATAACGGATTAGGCGATGGGACAAGCCTACTTTTATCCCCGGATTTAGTATCACAGCTAAAGTACTCTCGTAATACAAGAAGTTATAATCTCCCGTCTAGAATTTTGTTTTCTGACGGGAGATAACATATATCTAGATAGAATAGAATTGGACAATTGCCCTTCGCCTTGCCTATTCAAGATTTCGTGATATTGACGTTATTGATGGCATCGTCTAATGATTTTTGTAAAGACAAAAACTTTTCTAAACGAACCAACTTAACTGTTTGAGTTACACGGGCATTAGAAACTATCTGCAAAGTACCATCTTTTTTTTGGGTATGCTTTACCAGTTGCACAAGTGCTCCTAAACCAGAGCTATCAACAAAGTCTATCTTGGTCAAGTCCAAAATAATATTTTCTGGTCCTTTATCAATTTTATCCTTCAGAATTTTGAGAAAAGTACCTTCTGAAAAAGCATCTAATAACCCTGTTAGGCGAAATAGCTGGTAGTTATCCCTGACTTCTAGAGAGCCTCTCAGGCTAACAGTCAGGTTTAATTTCTTATGCTTAGGCTCAGGAATAACATCCTCCTAGCTTAATTTTGTATAATTGAAATAACGATTAATGATTATACTTCAAAGAGTGAAATATGTCTACTGTCAGACGACTTTTTAAAACACAGGACTTACGCCAAATATAAGATTATACATCATTCATAGGGGTTAACAGTCATTAACCCGTGCTATATATGTTGGTTATGGGTAAGTCCTGAAACAGGCATAATGTTTTAACCTGAACATGATTGTAAGAATAATCAACAATTTACCTAAAGTTTGGATTTAAAGTCCTATCTTTCTAGGATGGCTTTGGCATTGATTTTGCTATAGAAGGTTTAGGATCAATTTATTGCTTTAACTTTTTGAACATCTCTCATTGCTTGAACAAAACGTTCAAACAAGTAATCAGCATCATGAGGACCGGGACTGGCTTCAGG
>JAKQYG010000081.1 GCA_023356515.1 Trichodesmium sp. MAG_R04
ATAAACAACTAATAAAATTAATAGAAAATGCTCAAAAAGTTGAAGACAAAAAAAGACAGGCGATCGCTCTCTCAAAGATAGTTACAGTAAGTGCTTGATAATTTTTGGAGATGTCTATTGATTCTCAGGGGGTAAAAATAATTGCAATGCTAGTGTAAAATCGAAAGGGTTTTGTTTCTACAAAGCAACAAATGGGATTAAAAGACACTTAGCGGTGGACAGTTTAGGATTTCCTTTTTTTACTTATTGTACTAAGGCGAATGTCACTGATGACAAAGGTTTAATTGAAATGTTGATATAAAAACATAGGCTATTTTCGCTCCAAGCCAGAGGAGTTGGAGAAAACAACTATCTTAGTTGAACATGGTGAACATCCCGAAATGATCACAGAAGAATTAGAGAAAGTTTATCCAGAAATAATGACTAAAATTCAGTTTAAACTTTCAGCAAAACCATACTAAATTAAGTAGTAATTGTCCATTATTATTAACTTTAGATGTAGGAATAGATGGTTATAAAGCTTTGGGAGAAATGACCACAGCCTTACGTAAACGTACCATGGTTTATCATGGAACTGAGGGAAAATTGAAAAATCCTAAATTTTCTAGAGAGTCACCTGTGATTTATTTGGAGCCTTTGTTAGCAAAAGAAGATTCCTTAGCAGGACAAGAGTGGTAGTGGATACAGAGTTCAGAAGTTATAAATAATCCTTAAGCGATCGCTCACCTCCCGAATAATTGCAATATTAAATAATAAATCTGCCTTAGTTAAACAAAAATTAATCCTAGTCATCTTTAAGATTACCTCTGCTGTGAGCCCGGCAATTTATTTCCAGGTGGCTCCTAAGCGATCGCAAATCCTTAAAAATTAAACCAAATAAATACTCCCTGATGTACAAAATGAGCTTTTTCAGTCTACAAGCTTTCCTCAAGCAAAAATTTCTAGAGTTTTTTTTGAGCATAGCTAGGGTTCTTTAAGAATTAATCATTCCTTCAAGGGAATTTTGCAAATCTTGAGTTAGGTCTGATATTGCTTTACGACGTTGAGTTTGGTAAGCTTGCCACCGTTGAGACACAGAAATCGGTTCTCCAACTGTCATTTCCACCTTTTGTTTTCCTAATGTGGGACGTTTTAAGTAATTACCATACCGAATTTGACTCATCAGATCCCATATTAACAAAGCTATATCAGCAAATCTGTCTACTGTAGGCTTTTCCTGAATATATTTACCACTGACAGCTACAAAACTTTCTACCAATCTCATATGCCACATCTGTAGACTAGCTTCTTCCGCCAGTTTATTTGCTAAACCCATATCTAAAGGAGAAAGAGCCGCCAAATTTTCAATATCTTCTCTATAAATAGAATCCCATCCTGCCTGTTCAATACGACGACAACGATCTATAAAACTAAAACTATCTTTAGCATGAATATGAAAATATTCTTCTGCAACTTCTAAGGCAACATTGAGTAGAGTATTGAGGCGAGTATTTATATTTTCATTAACTTGGTCATCTGTAAAAGATTGTTGGAAATTCTTTTCTGGAGTTAATCTAGACAACTTTCCGTGATATAATTGCTCATAAAAATCTTCCATTTTCCCTAGTAAATGATCAGCTAATCTCAAAAGTCTTTGATAAAGTTTAGAAGGAGCTAATTTTTCCTGAGCAGAAATATTTTCTATCCCTAGAGACAAACCACTATTTTTTTCTAGTGTAGTTAAAAGTTTCTCCACATTTTCCCAAGGTTCATCCAAGTATTTATATTGAATACCCACTGGCAGAATAAATACTTCTTCTGAACGATTTGCCTTAGATATATCCTGAACACACCAAAATCCCATTTGGGCAATACCAGGTTCTAAGGTACTAACCTTTTCATTATGACCATTAGTGCCTCCCTCTGGAGCAGCCATCATTGGTAAATTACCATTGGCAAATAATTCACGAGCTGATTTTAGTCCCTCGCGGTCTAATTTTCCTCGCAGAATTGAACTTCCTCCCAGATATGAATACCATTTACCTACAAAATTACCTGCCCATAAAGGAATACCTCGGTCAAAAATAAAGTGATAGTGAAGAAGAGATGGAAGGGTAATTCCTTTTTGTTTAGCTAACTTGGGCAATAGATACCAAATCATATATCCCAAGCACAACTGATCATTAACACTAGGATGACGGAATGCTATAAGGAAACGAGCTTTGCCTTGATGGAAGCTTTGATACAGTTGGGCTAGGGTTTCTAGGTTTTCTACTTGTATATTGGTAAGGGATGTCTGGAACTTCAGCCACCAAGGTAAGATGAGCTTAGTACCTTTCTGTACCAAAAGCTTGAAATTGGGTTGGATTAATTTGAGAGGGGGTTGAACATGGATACTTGAATTAGGCATTACAGTTTTTGATTTTGGATATAGTCATTTTTAGATTTTCTTCAATATAAATTGTGGGATGTGTAAGAGTCGAGTTTTCAAGAAAGTTTTGGCGTTGGTAGATAAAAGATAATACAGTTGTATTTGAATTTAGTTTCAAGTATAAAAATAAACAGGAGGAATATGATGGAGAGATATCCCAAAAAGTTTACGATGTCTTTGGTAAATTACATACAGCAGAAATGCTCTAGTTTATCATCCTAATCTGGCAAAGGCCTAATTTGAGTAGCGATCGCGCAATATTTTACGAACTGCCATTAAAATCAACCCTAATTTATTTTTGCCTGTACCATCTCTGCCACAACCCCAATAATAATCAAAGGGAGAATTTTCAACAATTAACTCATCATCTGTCGAGAGTAGAATTTTACAAATTTCGGCATGAGTTTCAAATTTTTTTAATACACCTTGTTTCATAATTTTATCTTTGACCTCTTCCCAATCTTTTCGTAATGGATATGTCATACTTCGCCCCATTTTTGCTGCTTCCCTGGGAAATTTTACCTTCCGAATTGAGTCAAACCACAAAAAGTCTGTAGTCGCAAATTTCTGAGCTTGAAAATAATGCTCATTTGTTACCCACCAAAATCCATCTAATTCAAAACCATATCGTGAAAAATTACAAAAACAACCATAAGGTTGTGAACGAGTATTATAAAAGTAAATAGGCATATATATATCCAAAAGTTTTTGGTTTAATATAAATCAGTTTATAATTTCAGGATTTAGGTTGAATTAATTTTTTCCCTGACAAAACCCTCTTCCTCCCATAAAACTCTATATCAATTATTACTTCCATACTCCCTAAACATAAATAGTACTAATTTGTAATATTAGTTTATAATACTTCACAACATCGGTTATTATGGTAAAAAAGGGGTTATAAATATTCTTAGCCTCTCCCTAGAGCAGATAATTTACCACTTCAAAAATAGTTATAAAAACAAACAATTCTGATTAGGAGTTAAAATTTAACTATGACTGATAACTACTCCCTCAATACAGATGAACATTCAGGAAATTACTACAAGATAGATAAACCAGAAGAAGCTTGTGGTGTTTTCGGGATATATGCCCCAGGAGAAGATGTAACTAAACTTACCTACTTTGGTTTGTATGCTCTACAGCATCGTGGTCAAGAGTCAGCAGGTATTGCAACTATTCAAGGTGATAAAATATATACACATAAAGGAATGGGATTAGTATCTCAGGTCTTTAATGAGTCAATATTACAACAGTTGCCTGGTAATATAGGAATTGGCCATACTCGTTATTCTACTACTGGTTCTAGTCGTATTATTAATGCTCAACCTACTGTGGTTGAGACTCATTTAGGACCATTAGCCACAGCCCATAATGGTAATCTTGTCAATACAGTAGAACTAAGGGAAAAGTTAATTAGACGTGGGTGTGATTTTAAAAGCACTACAGATTCAGAAATGATTACATTAGCGATCGCTACAGAGCTTAAAACTGGTAAAAGTTGGCTAGAGGCTGCTATGAGTGCTTTTCATTTATGTCAGGGAGCCTTTAGTTTAACTATTGCTACTCCAGAAGGTCTAATGGGAGTACGGGACCCCCACGGTATAAGACCTCTGGTGATTGGTACTTTAGAAAGTGTCAACCCCAAAAAATATGTCCTCGCTTCAGAAACCTGTGCCTTAGATATTATTGGTGCAGAATATATGCGGGATGTTGAGCCTGGAGAGTTAGTTTGGATTACAGAAAAAGGAATGGCTTCTTTCCACTGGAGTGAAAAACCTCAGAGAAAGCTATGTATTTTTGAAATGATTTATTTTGCCCGCCCCGATAGTATGACGGAAAGGGGTAGTTTATATAGCTACAGACTAAAAATTGGACGCCAGTTAGCAAAAGAATCTTTGATTAGTGCAGATATGGTAATAGGTGTTCCTGACTCTGGTATTCCAGCAGCCATCGGTTTTTCCCTAGAATCTGGTATTACCTATGCAGAAGGATTAATCAAAAATCGCTACGTTGGTCGTACCTTTATTCAACCCACTCAGCACATGAGGGAATCAGGTATTCGCATGAAACTTAATCCTCTCAAAGATGTCTTAGAAGGCAAGCGAGTAATTATAGTTGATGATTCAATTGTGCGTGGTAATACCAGTAAGAAAATTGTTAAAGCTTTACGAGATGCTGGTGCAATAGAAGTCCACATGAGAATTTCTTCCCCGCCGGTAACTCACCCCTGTTTTTATGGAATTGATACTGATAGTCAGGAACAATTAATAGGAGCAACAAAATCAGTCGCAGAAATTGCTGAACAAATAGGTGTTGACTCTCTAGCATATTTGAGTTGGGAGGGAATGTTGAAATCAACAGAAGAAGACCCCAACAGTTTTTGTTCTGCCTGTTTCACTGGCAACTATCCTATTCCTTTACCAGAAAGACTGAAGCTTTCTAAAGTGATGTTGGACAATCCAGTTAAAGTTTAAATCATATTAGAATTGATTCCTTAACTGAGTTGAGACTTTTGTTTTACTTGGCTTTCAGGAATATTCAACTTTTGAGGCCATAAGCTACCAAGCCTAAGTCTTAAGTCTATAGGGTTTTTTATTAATCATAAATCGGTATCAGAAATGTTTGTTTGTCCTAAATATTTTTTGAGATAAGGCGAAAACACCTCATAAATTAATGTCAGCGGCTGGCCATGATGCCAAAACAGATAATGTCGTCCCCAAAAAGGCCCTAATTCACCAAAAGCAAACTCTAATTCTCTAGAATGACCATAATAAATTCCTTGGACATCTCGATATAATTCTGTCCGCAAACGAGCTAAACTTGCCCAAATTGGTAAAGACCGATTTTGCAAATACTCATCTACATGACTCGCTTCCCACCAAGATGAAGCATAAGCCAATCTTTGCCCAGAAGCTGTTCTTAGCCATACTTGTGGCCGTAATCTGGGGCCAGGTACAGTATGAATTAAATCAGGAGCATTATCCAGATTCATTCCAATACAGGACATATCAATTACATCAACTTCTGTTGGCTCAGTTGTCAAAAGCTGCAAGTGACGAGTTGGTGAGCCATCCCCCAAAAGTAATATTTGCCATGGGGGTGAAAGTAGGGAATGGGGTAAACCTTGGCGAACAAATTCTTCTCCTCCTTGCCATAAAGGAGTTAAGGAATACCATCCTCTGGGCTGTTTTATCTGGTTTTTCGGTGAGATAGCAGTCATTTGAGTTATCAGTTATTAATTATTAGTACTTCTGTCTAAAGCCTTATGCTTGAGATACTAAAGTTTATTTTTTTCACTTTCTATCCAAAGGCCAGAAGACATGATTTTTTGTTTAATGCTCTTCTTTACAAAACTTAACTTATTATTGTGATTATAGCGTCCTTACTCAATTCTTTGTAATAGAATCACTGAATAAATGGGTCTGAAGTCTCAAGCTTTTGTGCATTTAAATAACTTATTTTTGTATGCCTTGTTCAGGGAAAAAACTTCTAAAATCTAGATTTTACTTTACTAATACGCATTTTAAATGAGTATTAGCTTACCTATAAGCGGAGGACTTTTTATTAATAAAAAATAGTAATAACTGTGCTATAGCAGTCCTAAATTTGGTTGATAATATTACTGATAATTAATTAGAGCTGAAAACCTTGAAAACTCTAACTACTGACTAGCATAAAAATATTACAAATCAAATAGGATTTCTATATCATATTATTAGTTTAAATAGAAATAATAAAAGCTATATTTAGATACTATTATACAAATTTTAATAACTGATTAAAAATCGCTATATAATGTGAGTAATCATCAGAAAATATCAGGTAATTGGAGGCAAGAAAAAATGAATAAAAAACACGAGTCATCATTCTGGAAATCAATGACTAACAAAGCATCAGAAGCCAGAGAAAATTTTGGTGAAAAAGTAAGAAATGTTAGGGATTCAATCAGAGATAACTCTTTGGAAGCTTCTAAAAATAAAGCTTCAGAAATGGAAGAATTTATCAGCAATAAAGCGTCAGATATTAGCAAATATTTTAGAAAAACTGCTAAAGAATCTACTTCAAAAAAACAGCCAAACAATTCAGAAGTCTGGCCAGAAAAAGAAAATTATTTAGAACAAGAAGAAATATATCATATATTTGTTAATTATCAAGTTGCTAGTCAGGGAGGCACTCAGAAAGTGACTTTGAAATCTGGTAAAAGCTATAATGTTAGAGTTCGTCCTAATAGCACTGAAGGCTCTACTTTACGACTACAAAAATGCGGTTTACAAGGTAATGATGCTTTCCTAGTTTTACATACTTTTTATAATCCTGAATTGAACCTAGACCGCCGGATGAATAATGTAGTAATTCGTGCATCAATTTATGAAAGAAGTAAAACTAGATGTTTAGAAGCTTACAACAGAATTAATTATGGTTTATATATCTATGATTTGCCAGCACTCAATCTCTTGGATTTTATTGTAGAATTCTCAAATATAGATTCAATTATTGGTTTAAGCTATAGAATTGCTAGTGAAAATTCCCGGTGGGTTGCCATTGATAAAGGTTTAGAACAAGTTTTAGATTCTAGTCAGTTAATGGAAATTCAAAAGCAAAATTTGAAAGGTATTTATCTGTACATTAAATCTGGAGAACCTCTACCTAGTTTTACTGATTTTAGACAATTAGATGCAATTATTTTAAATTTAGCGATCGCTTCCGAGTTAAAAGATAGATATTTATTAGCAAGTGCAACTTCAATTGCCATGAGAATAGATATATTAATTATAAATCTGATTTATAGTAGTACGGAAATAGAGCAGAATAAGTATCCTCAATATTTATCTATTTATCAACAACTAAGAGAAGGAGCAAAAGTAGTAAAATTTGGAATGATTGAAAAATTAGATAGCGTAATTTTTCAATCAGAAATTCCTCAGATTTGTAAAATCGTATATCAGCTTTTAAGAGATAGATATTTTGAATCAAATTTAGAAGTATATCAAAACGATTTTAAAATAGTTTTTAGCAAATTCAAGAAAAAAGAAAAGTTTGTCAAACAGCTAAAAAATTCAGAAAAAATTACAAATAGCTTTGGTAATATTGCGATTCAGCAAGGTATGTTAATTCAGGAAGTTGATGATGCTGTAAGTAGTGGTGGTGTTGGAGTATTGGCAGGAGTAAAAGTATTGAAAGGTGGAGAAGCTTTAATTGGTGCAGTAGGTGTAGTAGCGATCGCCCATACTTTAGAAATGAGTACACAGGAGAAAATTAAATTAGGAATTACTGAGAAAAGTAATTTTTCTGGAGAAGCTGCTTATAGTAGAATTATGAATGCCATTAATCAAGTTAGTTGGGTTATTGGTGATGAAGTAGAAAGAAAATTAGAGGAAAAAATTGATATTTTTAAGATGTTCAAAGGTAATGAAAATAGACAGCAAATTTTAAAAGAGTTGGAAACTAAGTTGTATACTTCAAAACTAGAATCTCAATAGACTTTTTCCACTACTATAAAGTATATTAGTTACTGAAGATTTAATGATGAAAGCTTTATCAGGAGATTTAGCTAGCAAAGTTAATCACTCATTAGAAGCAGGTTGCGACTTAACATTGTACTGTGATGGTAAATTAGAAGATATGGAATACTTAGCAGATAATATTATTCCCATGAAACCGATATTATTTAATCCAAAAATATCTTCAATCAATAGGATTAGTCGTAAGGCTGATTTAAAGAATACTACATCAAGAAAATTATAATTAATAATTTATGTCAGAAAATGTTACTTCTTCATCTTCATCAGAACCTACCAAAAAAGCTGAAATTGCCAAGGAACCAGAACCTGCTTTTGGTTGGAACACTTACTCCGAAAGAATCAACGGCAGATTTGCTATGGTAGGATTTATTATTTTATTATTACTAGAAGTATTGACCCATCAAGATTTATTTTCTTGGCTAGGTTTACGCTAAAAAAGTCTAGTTTTACTTGTATTATTTTCTTTGATTGTTTGATTGTTAATCTCTAATTTTAGATACATTGACATCTAAAGGCACCGGTTTTCCTACCGAGCCCTAGCCCCTCGGCGGGTCGACATTTCACAGGCTGCTGCTACTTTGGCAGTAGTCTTACACTTGCCGACCCGTCGGTTTTTTATCTCGGTATGCCCACCCGCGACTAATATATTTCCTGCGAACTAAAAACCAACAAGGACTAGAGCAGTGAAAAAAAATAAACTAAAAAGTCGCCCTAGAAGGGCGAGGCTTTAAACCCAATCTTTCGGTAAAAACCCAAATTGTAAGGTTTGGTTTCATTTTGTTTTAACCTAAGATGTCAAGAAGATATCAAAAATCTGATGTCTGTCCTGATTGAATTACTTGCAAATCATACTCACCTCTACCTGTTTTATCGTAAGAGTTAACTATTACACGATATTCGCCTGTAATAGTTAAGGTAATCGTTAGTTGAGAGTTTTTGTTATTTTCATCAACATCATCATTTTCTCCAAGTAGCTCATTAGTGGGACTAAAGACTGCTAAATAAGTATCGAAACTAGGACTTTCTAAGGTTATAAATACTACCTGACCTTCTTTACCTTCAAAAGTATGTTCATCGTAAATACTTTCATCAGATGGTAGCACTAAGTCACCATCACTAAGTGTTCCTTTTTGCTGCAAGATTACTTCTTGTTCTTTGGGAGGTGAAGTACTTTCTGGTGATGGACTTTCCTCTACAGTTGGTGTAGTTTCTAGTAGTGGGGTTACTTTTGGAGTTGGAATAGTTTCCAGTAGTGGGGTTACTTTTGGAGTTGGAATAGTTTCTAGTAGTGGGGTTACTTTTGGAGTTGGAATATCCTGAACTACAATTTCAGACTTCGTTGAGTTTTCATCTGTATAGCTAAAATTCACAACTGCCTGATTAAATGGAAATACAAAGGAAAACAAAGGTTTTCCCAAAATAGTTAATAGAGTAAAAGGAGCGATCGCCCAAAATGTTGCTTGACGCATTAATCACCTCAAATATATTACTTAAACTCTTCAAGTGACATACTCCCACACTAAGCTTATGTTATAGTGTAGGCCTATGGCTTTATAGTCCAGGTAATCCGTTGGACACCAAGACCTTTAAGGGCTCAATGCCCTACCGCCCTGTTTTTTATATTTATCGCTACGTTTACGTCACGGTCTATTACTATACCGCAGTGCGGACAAGAATGAATTCTTTTGGATAATTCTTTGGGAACTTTTTCACTACAATTTGAGCAATCTTGGTTGGTATGCGCTCTGTTCACAGCTATAGTTTTTACTCCAGTATTTTCAGCTTTGACAGTAAGAATAGATATACTAATTCTGAGTTATAAACCTTTCTGTTCAGGAATAAGGATTTTATTATCTACACAAGTTAAACTTGCTAAACTCCATATCATCTGAGTTCTTTCAACAAAATTCTAGACTTTATTTATTTAATTCTCATTCCTAATCTAGCTTTTTAGTAACAAGGAATAAGGAAACTAGGAATTGATAATCAAAACTTTTCCAAACAGAGTGAGATACAGTTTTCCTAGGCAATATGCCCATCTTACTTATAGACTATCATAGGTTATGCCAGATTATCGCCAAAAGTTACTAGACCCTGATTACGTAATGTTATTAAGAATTTATAGAACCATCAACATCATTATCATGATAATCCATAGGAGTATATTCTACATAATCCGCAGATTTCACTTCTCTACCAGCAGATGATGCTTCTGGAGGACGAGTTTTCCTAGCTCTAGAAGGTCTTTCTTCTGAATAACTGGCTATGGAAGTGGGCTCAATACTACGGTTACGGGAGATTCTTTCTTCATCAGTTGCAGTCTCAGAGCTATATCTACTGCTATAACGACGTGGTTTATCTTCTTGCCTATTGGCATCACCAAAGTTTTCCTGACTGCGAAAGCTAGGTCGCCTATTTTCTTGCTCTACAGAAGTTTCCCAATCTTCAGATGATCTAGAATAATCTCCAGGGCGACCACTGCGCTTGCGTAATTTTGCTTTTGGTTCTCCTTGTTGATCGTAATCGCTTTTGCGAGAGGGACGACGGCGGTAGTCATCTTCATAATAATCTGCTCTAGAATAACTATTATCTCGGGTTCCCCTGATGCGACGTTTAGCAGGATATTCCCCTAATTGCTCTAATTCATCGAATTCTGTTTCTGCATAGCTATAAAAAGGACTAGTTGGCCGTTCTTCATCTATAATGGGAGATGTGCGTTCCTTAGCTTGCTTAGTTGTTATTTCTCTTAGGCTTATGGCTTCTACTGCAAAGAATATAGTAGAACCTGTTAATAAGAATTGACCAAAAGCTAAAATTGGGTCTAGTCGCCAGCCTTGAAATATTAAAATACCTCCAGATAATAAACCAATTGCTGCAAAGAAAATATCATGATCTCTTGCTAACTTCGGACGCCATGTACGCATAAAGTAGAGGCCAGCTCCAGCGAAGGCCAAAACTATTCCGATGAGAGTCTGAAATCCAAATCCTAGGTTGAGCATTATAAATCTCCTAATTTAGTAACAAAGAAAAACCTCAGTTTATTCGGGTTGGACAGTTTTATCATTGTCTCCCTTCTACTTTAGCTGAGGTTTAAAATAAAGGTTAGGTTAATCTGACAGAAGACAGTGTTCTGTATGAGTCTAAGAACGGGTAACTTTGTCCTTTTGGCTTACGAATATCAGAAAAATTGTGGCTGGAATTACTACAATTAAGGTTCCTGCCAAAATACTGAAGAAGAAGTTTGATAAAGAAGGAGTCATAAATTATTATCCTTTGTTACAAAAATTGATTTCCTTTAGTTTTTAATATTAGTATATTTGGTCAAAAATTTTTCCTCACATTTATAAGTGGGCCTTGTTTTCAGGATGCTTGTGGTAAAGATTTGCTACTTTAATAATGAATCTATGTGAAAATAAATTTAATACTCTTAACAATTTGCAATACAATAATATTAATTTTATTTACAAAAGTTAATTTTTAGTTGGCTTTATGGACAATTTAACATTAGTTAATTGGACTCTAGGTATTACCCTGGGGTTGATGACTTTCTTATTTATCTTCCGAATTGTTCTGACATGGTATCCTCAGGTAAATATTAATCAATTTCCGTTTAATTTAATTTTTTGGCCTACGGAACCATTCTTAGCTCCTACGAGAAAAATTGTGCCTCCTCTGGGTGGGGTAGATATTAGCCCAATTATTTGGGTAGGTATTTTCAGCTTGCTGCGAGAGATGCTTTTAGGTCAGCAAGGTCTATTGAAAATTATGCTGTAGCTAAAAATGAA
>JAKQYG010000082.1 GCA_023356515.1 Trichodesmium sp. MAG_R04
GACTGCTATAGCACTAGGCATTTAGGTTAGGGCATTGGTAAATCCAGAAATTTAGTCAGGAATTTCTTTTGACTTTTGACTTTTGACTTTTGACTTTTGATTTGCGCGTAGCAATATATATTAATTATATCATCAGAACTTACCCAAAGGTACTATTATATAAGAGCCTTGGTGCGTTAGGCTTCATGTCGCGAAGCGTTAGCGCAGCTTTGCGTCAGCAAAATACACCCTACTAATAGCTTTCATCGGTAACTCCTAATCATGTCTGGATAATTGGCGTTGATAGATGACGGGATGAATTTTTTTCCAAAAAATAGCTCGTGGTTTCATAATAGTTAACGTCATTAACAACTGTGGGAGATCAACCCAGACAATATCCTAACTGTGGCAACCAGCATATCTGCAAAAATGGCCATCGACGGGGCAAGCAGAACCATATTTGCGCCGCAAAACCTTGTGTTACTAAAAATGTGAGGATGTCAACAATGAAAAAAACCAAGGAACTCTTGGCTAATTGCTTACCCACTATTAGATGAGTAACAAACTGAAAGTCCCAAAGTTTTAAAATTTAAGACAGCTTTTAAGCAAGAGTGTTACCCTTGCTGTTCTGAAATTCCTATTTATTAGGATAGAGAATTGATTGCATAGTCGAGGAGAGCAATAAGTTCAGTTGCTGCTTGAGCAGACATATCACGGGGAATACAAACGCGGTCGCGAATTTTTGTTAAAGCAGTGACATAAGCCCCAGCATTAATTCCTAAAGCACGATAAACTTCACGTTGACCAGCGATCCCCCACTCATCTAAAGGACCAGTACCACCAACTATAAGGCAGTAGTTGATTAAGCGCAAGTAGTGACTTACATCCCGCAGACACTTGTCCTTACGAATTGTGGCATCAACATTTTTGTTTATTCCTTCGGGGAATTCTGCATAAACTGCATCAACACCTTCCTTAGCAACTGCTGCAATATTACCTGCTAGCTTTTCAGCGGCTTCCATACGAGCAGCAGCGCGTTGTATAGAACCTTGTATAGATTCTAGATCCGAGGTACTAGGAAAACGACCTGCTGCATCAGCAGCGGAAATTACTGTCGTAATAACTGATTTCATAATTGAGTTTTTCTCCTATTCTGAAAAATAGATTTGGTTAAAATGTTAATTTGTCGGCTTCAATGACTCAAAACTTCGTAATATTAACTGATAGCAGAAATCACTGTATCAAAGTATCCAGCACACTCAGATGCTAAACTAGAGCAATCACCTGCAGTAACACTCATCTTGCGTTGAGAAGCTGTATTTGTGACAAAAGCAACAGATGCTGCTTTCATAATTCCTACTGCACGACCTGCACTTGCAGTTGGTACGCCCAAAGCGATGTAGGTTTCTTTCAATCCATTTAAGCAACGGTCGTTGAGGACGGAAGCATCACCAGCTAGTAGTGCATAGGTAACATAGCGTAGAATGATTTCTCCATCACGCAAGCAAGCAGCCATACGACGGTTAGGATAGCAATTACCACCAGCTTGGATCAATCCTTGATTTTCACATATCATACCAGCGACAGCATCAGATACAATGCAGCTTGCGTTGCTAGAAATAAAGTTCACTGCATCAAGACGCTTGTTACCATTGGCAATAAATTCTTTCAGGCTAGCTAATTCTGCAGTACCAATAGCAGCAGTCTTTGAATCTGCTGTAACTACAGATCTTGAAAAAGCATCTAACATTGAGTTCTCCTTAAAAACTTATTTTTTGTAACTCTGGATCAGAGTTTCTAACAAGGAGGTCTGTTTTGTCTCGCTTTCTGAGCAAGAAAGTAATAATTCGTAAATAAGTAAACATTTGTTACAATTTTCTCACTAATGCAATGAGTGGTGTCAAGAACTTATAATAAAAACCAAATATTTATTAAATTTAAAAAATTAACGAATGGACAAATTAACCAAATCAACAATTCTAGGGATAGATACTTTTGAAGTTAACCCTTTAGAACTACGCCCCAATGCAACCGAAGAAGATGTACAGATGATAATTAGGGCAGTTTACAAACAGATATTGGGCAATCAGTACGTTATGGAAAGCAATCGTCTTTTAAGTGCTGAGTCCCAACTACGTAATCAAGAAATTAGTGTTAGGAGGTTTGTTAGACAGGTAGCTCAATCTGGTTTATATCAATCTTTATTCTTTAAAAGTAATAATCAATATCGCTTTATTGAGTTAAACTACAAGCACCTATTAGGCCGTGCTCCTCAAGATCAAAAAGAGATTTCTCAGCATGTTCAAATTTATAACGAACAGGGATACGAAGCTGAAATTGATTCTTATATTGATAGCAAAGAATATAATGATAATTTTGGAGAATGGATTGTACCTTATCCCTATAGTATTAATTCCCAAATTGGTTTCAAAAATAATACCTTTAACGGGATATTTTCTTTGTTAGGTGGACCTGCTACTAATGACACCGATAGTCGCTCTCAATTACTCTCTTCTGTTGCTAATAATTTACCAACTTCTATTAAACTTCAAACTAGAGGAAATGGAGCTAACTATGGCAATACGGGCAAGAGTTTTCACATTGTTTATTCTACCTCTAAGGCAGCAGCTAGACTGAACCGCCTTAGCATGAAAGAACGGACAATTAAATATACTCAGATGTCCTCATTTGTGCAAAGTATTCATCGGAGTGGCGGGAATATTATTAGTATTACTGAGCAAACCTAATACTTGGTTGTGGGTGGGTTTAAGACCTATCTCTAGGTATTAAAAAAATGACGGGAGAAAGTTATACCAATTTCTTTAAGTATGGCTACACATCATATGTCAACATTTGATAAATATCAAGACAAGCGGTGTAGTCTAAGTTTATGAAATTGGTATTAGCCAGGTAGGTTTATCCCCTGGTTGAATAACCATACGCGGGTTTGAACCCGCAGTAAAATCTGCTATGCTAGCAGTATCATAAGTTAAGAGCAAGGTTTGTCGCCTTGTCGCCCTTTGAATCAGGACTTACGCAAAGAAACTAATAGTAGTGTAAATATCTGAAATAATTATCAAAAATACACCATATATAGAGACAATAGGTAAGTTCTGTTAATTTTATTAACTAGCTTGCTGAACGTGACGTTTAGATAACAAGGGCTTTTTTAACGAAGAAGGTAGATTACAACCTCTATTATTACTAATAACTATATAATAGCTCCTGTAATATGTATTTTTAGTTACAAACTTTATACTTATTATCAGACAAGGCTTTCAATCCCTAGCTAGAGCTTACTAAAAAAGTCTTTTTCAGGAGTAGGGAACCCACCTATAACATCTTCCGAGATGATGTAGGGACATTGCATGTAACCTCCCTACAGAGGAACGGGGAATTGGTAGAGGAAGTAGTAGGATATATTTGTTCCTTGATTTTTCTGCCATGGGAATACCCAAAATACTAACTTTTTGATCTCTCAGGACCGAAAAATAGACACTGTTTTCGAGTTTAAAAATGCTAAAACCTTTATGTTTCAATACTTTTGGATTTAATCAGCCAACCCTACCTAGATATACTATATTTTGACATGCCGAATGTAGACTCGAAATACTAGCCAAGATTGCTCAAATTGTAGTCAAAAAGTCCCCAAAGAAATATTCAAAAGAACTCATTCTTGTGAGCACTGTGGTGTAGTAATAGACCATGATGTAAACGCAGCGATAAATATCGATAAATATAAAAAACAGGGTGGTAGGGTATTTAATCCTTAAAGCTCATGGAGTTCGACGGACTACCGGGACTGCAAAGCGAGAAGCCCAAACTTATAGTATCAGCTTAGTATGGAAGTATGTCACCAAATCATAATTAGGGCTATAAGGGCAATAGACCCAGTTTTATGTTTGGGTACATCAGCCCTCAATTGTAGATTAAACTGTAAATTTCTGCTTGGCAATAGCAATTTCTGTTTTAACTTGTTCAAAACCTGTGCCCCCATAACTATTGCGTGCAAATACTACTTGGTAAGGGGCTATAACTTGATAAATATCACTTGTAAAGACAGGATGCAATTCCTTCCATTCTTCTAAGCTTAAATCTTTGAGTAATTTACCATCAGAAATACAAGTTTTTACAACCTTTCCTACTAAATTATAAGCTTCTCGAAATGGTACACCATGAGTTGCTAAATAATCTGCTACATCTGTAGCATTAGAAAAGTCTTCTGCTACTGCTTCTGTGAGGCGAACGCTGTTAAACACTAAACCTTCCTGTAATAAGATGGTCATTGCCTCTAAACAGCTTTTAACAGTTTTAATAGTATCAAATAAGCCTTCTTTATCTTCTTGCAAGTCCTTATTATATGCTAGCGGTAGACCTTTCATCACTACTAACATACCTTGTAGATGACCAAACACTCGACCTGTTTTTCCTCTAACTAACTCTGCTACATCAGGATTTTTCTTTTGAGGCATAATACTTGAACCTGTGGAACAAACATCAGTTAGAGTGACAAACCTAAATTCTTCAGATGACCATAAAATTATTTCTTCTGCTAAACGACTTAAATGCACCATAACTATACTAGCTGCGCAAAGAAATTCAATAGCAAAATCTCTGTCACTTACCCCATCTAAACTATTCGCATAAGGTTTTTCAAACTCTAATAACTTAGCAGTATAGTGTCTATCAATAGGAAAAGTTGTGCCAGCTAAAGCACCACAACCAAGAGGAGAAATATTTACCCGACGATAAACATCTCCTAACCTTTCCCAGTCTCTTTCTGCCTTATGAAAATATGCCAAAAGATGATGAGCTAAACTCAAAGGTTGTGCTCTTTGTAAGTGAGTATAACCAGGAATTAAAGTTTCAATATTAGACTCAGCTAATTCCAATATAACTTTTTGAAATTTTCTCAATAAAACCCGAATTTGTTCAATTTGGTCCCGTAAATAAAGTCTTGTGTCAGTTCCTACTTGGTCGTTTCTCGATCTAGCTGTATGTAATTTTTTCCCTACATCTCCAGTAATTTCTGTTAGTCTTTTTTCTACAGCAAAGTGAACGTCTTCAGCATCTTCAACTATATGAAACTTTCCGCAACGATATTCTTGACGAATTTGTTCTAAACCACTCAATAATTTTTCCCCTTCCTCTGCAGAAATAATACCTGTTTTAGCTAACATTTTTGCATGAGCTACTGAACCGTTAATATCATGCTCAATCAATTCAATATCAAAGCTAATACTAGCATTAAACCGAGATATAGTAGGATGCAAAGCCTTTTCAAATCTGTGGCTCCAGGTTTGTTGATCTTGAGTCATTTTGGAGATTGTTCCCTGTTTAATAAAATTTTAATCGTGAGTAATTATGGCAAAATACTTTTAACCATCCAACCAATTATCAGACCAACTAATAGTGCCCATCCCTGACCACATTCTATAAAGTTGTTCCAAGCTTTTTGTATATCCGACCATAAGTCTATATCAAGTTGTTGAGCAAAAATTTGCCCACTATACAATACTTTTACTCCTAACAAATCTAATAAATCACTGTAATTATTAATCATATTCAAACCTAATTGTGTAATAGTCATATGATTGAACATCTATTTTTTTCTCCCATTTATACAAACATTCTTGATTCTTTTCATGACAGTTATTTGTAATTTAGTTTTACCCTCATTACCACCAGAGTCATATCATCTGGATTATGATTTCCTTCTCCAACAAATTGTTTGACTTGGTCAAATAAATAGTCTAGTATCTCTTGTGGTTCTTGACAATTTTGACACGCAAATTTGAAGGCTTGACTTAACTTAATATCATCGTAACGATCGCCATTCTTATTAGCTGCATCTGTAAACCCATCTGTGTAATAAATGATAGTATCTCCTGGATGAAGTTTAACTTGTGCTTCATTATATTCAGAATCTACTTCCAAACCGATCAACATCCCCAGAGTATCCAAACTCACAATAGAATTACTAGCAGCTTGCCACAACATAGGAGGATGATGGGCAGCATTACTATAGGACAAAATTGTAGTTTCTGGGTCGTACTCTGAATAAAACAAAGTTACAAATCTATGGGAATTTTCCAGATCGGCGTACATAACTTGGTTCAAATGTTTGAGCACTTGTGCTGGTGAGTGGCAGTTTAATACCTCTGCTCTCAACATTCCTCTAGTCATAGTCATAATTAAACCAGCAGGTACTCCTTTACCCATAACATCTCCAATTACAATACTCCACTTACAAGGTTCCTGTTTTTTATATCTGGAATTAACCTCATCGTAGTTAGAAGGAATAAAGTCATAATAATCTCCTCCTACTCGGTTCGCTGTTTGACACCGTGCTGCCAGAGTAACACCAGGAATTTGTGGACATTTTGGTGGCAATAATTGGAGTTGAATTTCTGCTCCTATTTCTAACTCTCGGTCCAAACATTCTTTTTCTCGTAAAGAAGTGGATAGTTCATCGTTGGCGATCGCTACTGCGGTCTGGTCTGCTACTAGACGAATTAATTTTTGTTTAGTAGCAGACCATACATATTCTGGGTCATGACTAAATACATATAGACGGCCTCGTTCTGAGTTCTTTACTAAAATCGATGTGCCAAATAATTGAACATCATTTCCTAAATAGTTGCTAACTTGGTAATCTAGACTAGCAGTTTGAATAGGGATTTCCTGTAGTTCAGCAGGCAAGGTTGTTTCTGTCATCAATTGATTAGTTGCTATTTCTAATGCTTGTTGGATACCCTGACATTTTTGGCCTTCTTGGCAGTGTAGTTGTTGGAACCTAACCTGTCCATTGGGCTTAAATAATACCAATGCTCCACCATCTGCATCGGTTACTCGACAGCCCATAAGTGGAATCAATTCTAGAAACTGATTTAAATTATTGAAGCTACGCAGCGCAAAGCCTAGAGAACTTAATAAATCATTAACATTTTGTTTTTCCTTATGTAAACGAGCCACCATTTCTTGAAGAGCACATAAATAAGTTATTGGTAAACAATTGCTAGTGGCAATATGATCAGTAGGTTCAGGGAAATTTTCATACACAGGCAGTACATTCATAGATTTTTTTTTGATAACTTAATTGATTAAAGTGTATTGATAAGTAAGTTAGCGTTTGTCACTATATAAAAATATCTGAAGACCAGCCAAATAAACTTTGTGGATAGGCTTGGAGTTAGTATACAAATCTTAATATAGCTAATTTTTTTTCACACCTACCTACTTATTTGATGGTTTGTATTATTTCATTAGCTAAAATTATGACATCAAATATTGTCCTAGTTATAACAAATTAATTCGGGTATAAAAGTAGGCTTTTTCTATCGCCAAATTTATTATTTAGCAATAGCTATAACTTTAGAAAAATTATTACAATAGGCGAATTTAATATTACTGCTTCGTTGATAATTTTGATTGGAACTGTATTTGATAGCGATTTTCACAAAAATAGTGATTACTTTTGTGAATTAGTAGGAAATTAAATATAGTTTAAAGTCATCATTTTTGAATAAGTTTTATTCTTTGTTTTTTTATATAGAAATAATTTTAGCTAATTAAATTAAGGGAATAGGAGGTCAGGAGTCATGTATAATTAATCAGTAAGCTCTAACTTAATTTTCCAAATAGATAAAAACACGGCTATACAAACCCATTTCCAGTTATACCTTACCCCTGGCTATTTATCGATTATGCTACTCCAATAATTCCAGTCACATTTATAGGGTGACTTATCGCCTTTTACTTTGACGTGTCGTATGATTTGCACATCTGAGTGCAGGCTCAGCAAACATTACGCCATCGTTAAGAATCCATTTCCTGTTTCCTGGCGAAGCTTAAAACCCAAATTTTCGGTAAAAGCAATAAACCTTTAACCACTGAGAAGAGCTTCAACGAATTCATAACTAGAAAATGGACGGAGGTCTTCTCTTTTTTCTCCCACACCAATAAAGCGAATAGGTAAACCCAATTGCTTTACAATAGCAAATGCAACACCACCTCTAGCAGTTCCATCTAGTTTGGTTAATACTATACCGCTCAGTTTAGCAGTTTTGGCAAATACTTCTGCTTGTCTTAAACCATTTTGACCAAGTGTTGCATCTAATACTAGTAGGGATTGTACTATTGCATCTGGAGCTTTTTTCTCTACTATGCGATGGATTTTACTCAGTTCATCCATCAAATTTTTCTTGTTTTGCAGTCTTCCGGCTGTATCTACTAGTAGTAATTCTATATTTCTAGCTTGAGCTGCTACTATAGCATCAAAAACTATTGCTGCTGGATCAGTATTTTTACCAGGATTAGATATTACTTCTACCTCACTCCGTTTTCCCCAGATTGTTAATTGTTCTACTGCCGCAGCTCGGAATGTGTCTGCTGCTGCAATTAAACATTTGTAGTCTGACTTAGCAGCTAAATGAGCAATTTTGCCTATAGTCGTAGTCTTGCCAGCTCCATTTACACCATTCAAAAGCCAAATATTTAAGGTATCCTTTTCAGGCACAAAAGTTAAGTTATATGCAGGACTAGCTATTTCTAAATCTTTGAATGGCTCATCCAGGATATCTCGTAAGATTTTTTTCAAATATGCGATCGCCTCTTTTGGAGCTAAAGCTTCTTCACGCAATTTATTTTGTAATGTTTCTATGATATAGTCTGTTGCCTCTACTCCAACATCAGCTTGTAGCAACATTGACTCTATTTCCATTACCGCATCTTGATTCAGGGGGCCTTGTCCTACAATTGCCCTCAATTGGTTGAGCAAGTTGCGTCGAGTTCTATCTAAGCCTTGTCGTAATTTCTTCAGCCAGGAAATTTCTTCAGCAGAAACTTTATCTGGGCTACGGCCTTGAGCTGCTAAGACTTCTGCCGACCAAAGAAATGCTTCATCAAAAATTATAGAGTCTATTTCTTCTATTTCAGTATTGACAGTTGTTTCTTGGAGAGCTTCTGGCTCTGGTTCTTCTATAGCAGTTTCTTTAAGACGTGTGACTCTTGCTTGTCTTTCTGCTTGAGCTCTAGCCCAGAAAGATGACTCTTCAGATGCTTCAATTACGGGGGCATTTTCCTCTACCACTGAATCTGATTTTACCAAAACTTCTAATTCTGGAGATTTTATTTCGCTAGTAGTGGTTTCTTCTATATTGAGAATTGGTTTAACCAAATTGTCTGTTGCTGTAGATTCTGTTTTTTCTACTGTAATATCTTCTTGTTCTTCAGTTTTGAGCTGCTTTGGTATGCTTGGCCCAAATTTTGCTGTTGTTGCAGGTATTTGAGTTTCTAGTTTTTCCTTTGTTTCAACTGTATCTGTAGCTTTTTGAGACACTACTTGAGTCTTTTTCTGTTCTTGAATATTTTTGTAAGCTGCTTTAGCCCAATTCAAATAATCTTCTGTACTTTGCGTGGACTCCTGCCCTGATTTTTCTTGTGATTCAACTGTTGTTTCTACCTGTTCTTTGTTAGGTGCAGGTTTGTCCTTTGAAGCTTTGTCTGAACTGTCATCATATTTACGACGGAACCAATTAAAAACCATATTTATTCTAGATATTACTATGTTTAAATAGTCTATCTTATACTTAATTTTATTCAATCATACAGTGTTTCCATTGTTATGAAGTACGATTACATTGTTAAGATACCCGCACTACAATGATTTTCACCATTTATTCTGTATATCATTTGTCCGAAATCTGCTATGATTACATAAATTTTGTAGTTAGATCAGATACAAAGTTTTATTAATCTAGTTTAGATTGGAAAGTTTTATATAGCAATCCTATTTTATTTCTCATCCTATTTTTATTTGTCTCCAAAATCTTAGGGCTTTTGGGGAATTTATTTGAGGGCAATGCTAAATGAGTAATGGTTTCGGAGTTTGTTTCTGGTTTTTGAATTGTCATAACCTATTTGGAATTGCTATAGTCTATTTTGACATCCTCCCCGGCCTAAAGGCACTGGGTTTCCTGCCGAGCCTTAGCTCCTCGGTGGGTTGACGTCTTATATCATGTCCGGTAGCATCGTTCATTTTCGTCCTGATAGAACGACCTGACCCTACGCGACCATATTTAGCCCCGCAATGTACGACATTCCCACTCACGAATTGATATAGCAGTCGAAGTATAGCACTACGGGTAAGTAAGAAGTCAGAAGTAATCCCTGACTGAATTTCAGCATTTAGTAATGTCCTAACCTTTGCTTCGAGTGCTATAAATCTAATTTTCCACCTTTAAATCCACAACAAGAGCAAGTTCGGGATGTGGGCTCCCAACGGCTAATTACTCTTAGAGGGCAACCGTATTTTTCTGCAAATCCATTCTAAAAATGTCCTGAATTTTCTCCAACCGTGTTGTGGTTTTGGTGCATCAATTTTTTTACTGTGTAGGGACGTTGCATGCAACGTCCCTACAGCTCGCTTTAGTTTTAATTCCTAAATCTATACCTACTGAGTTATCAGTTTTAGGCAATGCTTCGGGCTTTACTTCTACTGCAAAACTTAGGAAATATCGATTAGCTGAATCTTTGATTACTGTTACTGATGATGGAATAGCAGGTAGTTACCTTGACCACAGAATTTTCAGCTAACTTTTTATTTTTGCTCTATGGTTCCTCAAATTACATTGATTTTCTCGAAAACCCTTCGCAATACCCCATTGATAAACTTATAGCCATCTTTACCACTATAACGCTTGGCTAGTTCTACTGCTTGGCTAATTGCAACTTGTTTTTGAATTCCAATAAATATCATTTCTGCTACTGCAATTCTAAGTATATCGAGGTCAATTCTGGGTAAACGTTCTATTTGCCAATCTATTATTGATTCTCTTAGTAATTTATCAATTTCTTTTTTATTACCATTTACTTTTGTCAGAATTTCCATAGTATAGCTGCGAACTTCTAATTGATTAGTGAGTTGAAGGATTTCTGGTAATTCAACAGCACTACCAATACGATTAATTGCTGTTTGGCCTAACTGTATAACTTCATAGAGCATTGTTCTGGCACTTTCAATATCAGTAGTTCCTATCTGACTACTCAGAAGTCGATCGCTCCCTCTCTGTAATTCTGCTGCTGCATTTTCTAAGATATCTTGAGTCTCCGTTCTTAAAGTTCTAACTGCGGCTAATACAACTTCTTGAAGTTGCTTTTTTTCTAAACTCCCTGAACTAGTGGGCAATTGACTTAAGCCAAGGAGAGCTAGTTCACGAGCTGTAGAACGGGGAGCTTTTTTCATAATGTATGTATAATGTTATGTCTGAGTCTAAATCTGTTAACTTATCTTATCTTCAGTAGAAAGTTGTTGTTGATTATGATTTTTTAATTCGGACGTGCTAATTTTAGTTGATTGTTGAGTATTTCTTCTTGACTAATTACTGTTGATGAACTAGGACTTACTATCCCACCAGATATTAAAACCTTAAAAGCATCTTCGACTGATAAAGAAACATTAATCACATCTTTTTCTGGTACTATGGCGTACCAACCAGATGTGGGATTTGGAGTTGTGGGAATGAATAGACTTAACATTGAATCTCCTAAATGAGA
>JAKQYG010000083.1 GCA_023356515.1 Trichodesmium sp. MAG_R04
GCTCCATATTGAGCAAAGGTACAAACATTTGATGTACTATGCCCCTGAATTTTCACTGTGGCGTTAATTAATTCTACAGGTGCTGCTAAATATCCTATTCGCCAACCAGTCATTGAATAAGCTTTAGCAAAACCATTACTAATAATGGTATTTTTAAATATTTCTGAGTTGACTGCACCAATGCTCAGATGTTGAGTATCATCATAAATAATTTTTTCATAAATCTCGTCAGAAACTACCAAGATATTTTTTTCAACTACTACTTCTGCTAATGCTTTAATTTCTGCTGGTTTATAAACCATCCCAGTTGGATTAGATGGTGAATTAAGTACCAATAATTTTGTTTTATTAGTAATGCCTTGACCCAATTGTTCTGGTGTAACTTTATAATTACTTTCAGCATCAGTAGCCAAAATTACTGGTTGACCGCCTGCCAGTTTAACCATTTCTGGATAACTTAACCAATAGGGGGCTGGAATAATTACCTCATCTCCTGGTTCAATCAATGCTAACATTAGATTAAATAAGGAATGTTTCCCTCCGTTCGTAACAATAATATTTTCTGCTTTGTAATTTAGTCCATTTTCCTGAGAGAGCTTATTTGCGATCGCTTCTTTAAGTTTTGGCTCTCCCCCTGCTGGGCCATATTTGGTATGACCTATATCCAAAGCTTTTTGAGCAGCTGCTTTTATGTGTTCTGGGGTATCAAAATCAGGTTCCCCGGCACTAAGACTACAAACATCTATTCCATCAGCTTTCATTGCTTTTGCTTTAGCTGAGATAGCCAAAGTTAGGGAAGATGATACTTTGCCAACTCTTGCTGCTAATTTCATTTTTTATCTTTAATTAAGTGATTGAGTTTTGAATTTTATGTTGAAAAATAAAAAATAATTGGTTTCAGGCTAAACTATTAAGAAATATTGATATTCAAAGTAATAAATTTTAGCACTCAACATGTAAACCACAGGTATTGGTACTATATTTTACTGCCTTATGGTATAAACTGAAGGAATAAGACAATTATCCACAAAAGTTTTACTACTCACCTCATATCTTGAACTATTCAGCCTTTTCTGGTATTACAAACTGGATTATACCCCACTGACTATTAGTTAGCCACAGAGGATCTTGTTCATTTAAGGTTTCGATTTGATCTGGTTCTAAATTGGTTGCTATTTCTGACTTGAGGTTACGCACAGCGACAAATGGTGCGGGAAAATAATTAGCAATATCTGACAGAGGTGTAGTAAATAACCAATGTCGATCGCCAAGTATACGGCGATAGTTAGCATCTCCCTTAATCACAACTAAACTAGCTTTAGCTAACTCTTCCCTTAAAGATTTTGGCATTTCCCAAAAAGCCAGAGGAGCATTCCAGAAAAGATCATCTTGACAAATCAAACGACCAGTAGCAATATATTCTTGCAAACGAGCTGCTAAAATTCGGACATTTTCTGAAGTATCATTGGCTAATCTTTCTAGAGTATAAAAAACATCCTGACTTATAGCATCAGAAACAAAAGTTGGATATACCTTGAAATGTAGATAAACAGTATGGGCAGTTTGAGTAGATAAAAGGAAGTCTATCAGAAAAAAATCGCAAACTAACTCAAAACTTGCGTTATCTATAATTAGATAGATCCGTTGGTCTTGAATTTTGCTTAAATAGTTGAGTATATTATAGGTATCATCTACTAAAATGTGAGTTTGTTGCTGATGAAGCTCTCTATTGGTATAATCTTCTCCTATAACTAACCATAAACTGAGATCGACTTGATTACCCCATAAAGCAGTTTGAAGCAAAGTAGTTATCAAAACTTGATAAGTCTTTTGTTGTGGTAAAGTAGTCAAGCAATATTCTTGGGCAACCCTAGCGCGATCGCTCATCACTCGGATAGTATCCATTGATTTTTCTAAACTCAAGCGTTTTTGATAACCAAATGGGTCTATACCTTGCCAAATTCCAGGTACAAAATAATTAGTTGCTTCTAACAAACGTCGGAAAAAATAAGCTTCAGCAAAATAAAATGGTAAATTAAACCAACTTTTCCCCTTAAAAGGCTTTAAATAAGATTCCCAGGCAACTAAATCTGGCCCTTGATCATTTTTCAAGAGGCGTACCCGTCCTTCAAATAACTCTGCTACTAAAGATTCTAATTCTTGTATAATGGGAGGAGGAAAATTATTTTCTTTGATGACTCGTTCAATAACACCTGGTAGTCTACAAACAATTGTGTAATGAGCAAATGTATTTTCCTCTGAAGCCATTACTGGTAAAGGTAGTAATAAATCAGAGGTTTCAAATTCGTTCATGGATTAAAAAAAATTAGATAAAATAAAATATAACTATCAGGACTAACAGCACAATATAGTCGTTTCACTTTAGATTGAGACAAGTGTTTCTTGCTATGAAAGTATTTCATGCAAAAAAATGTCTCATTCTTATTTAAAATAACTATAATTCTTGCTTTGTCCAAAAATATCAATCATTATACCAAATGTCTAGTATTTATTTTGATTCAGAAAATAATTCCAAATCCTTTGAGTTACCAGGCGCGAGGCCACATTATAATCCTGACCGTCCAGGTCAAGTAGAACATATTTGCCTGAACCTAGAACTTGATATTCCTAATAAAAGTTTTCAAGGTATCTGTATTATTAGTTTAAACCCTATACGGAGTGGTATTGATAAGTTAACTCTTGATGCAGTTAACTTAGAAATTAAGTCTGTTAAAATTGAGGACACAGAACAAACCTTTGACTACGAAGGCAAACAACTACAAATTTACCTACAAACTCCAACAACAGTAGGTCAACTAATAAAAATAGAGATCGCATATAGTGTTAATAACCCGCAACGAGGTATCTATTTTATTACTCCAGACAAACATTATCCAGAAAAACCTACTCAAGTATGGACTCAAGGGGAAGACACAGACTCCCGTTTCTGGTTTCCCTGTTTCGACTATCCTGGTCAACTATCAACATCAGAAATTCGTGTCAAAGTACCCCATAAGTTTACCGCTATTTCCAATGGAGAACTTATCTATACGGAAGAAAGTAAAGATACTAAAATTTATCACTGGATACAAAAACAAGTTCATCCTACATATTTAATGACTTTAGCAGTAGGCAAATTCGCTGAAATTCAAGATGAATGGAATGGTATTCCTGTAACCTATTATGTAGAAAAAAAACGCCAGGATGATGTTCTACGCACTATGGGCAAAACTCCTCAAATGATAGAATTTTTTAGTCAAGAATTTGGCTATAAATATCCTTATCCTAAATATGCTCAAGTCTGCGTCAGTGATTTTATTTTTGGCGGTATGGAAAATACCTCCACAACTTTACTTACAGACAGATGTTTATTAGACGAAAAAGCAGCTTTAGATAATCGTAGTTCTGAAAGTTTAGTTGCCCACGAACTTGCCCATCAATGGTTTGGAGATTTAATTGTCATTAAACATTGGTCTCATGCTTGGATAAAAGAAGGAATGGCTTCCTACTCGGAAGTATTATGGACCGCACATGAGTATGGTCAAGATGAGGCTGCTTATTATTTATTGAAAGAAGCTCGAAGTTATATTGCTGAAGATAAAGGTCGCTATCGTCGTCCTATTGTGACTAATATTTATCGAGAGGCGATCGAACTTTATGACCGTCATCTTTATGAAAAAGGTGCTTGTGTTTATCACATGATTAAAACAGAATTAGGAGCTGAATTATTTACTAAAGCAATTCATGATTTTGTCCAAAGTAATGCTCATAAAACTGTTGAAACTATTGATTTATTAAGAGCAATTGAAGAGGCAACCGGACAGAATTTATTATTCTTATTTGATCAATATGTTTTTCGGGGTGGTCATCCAGATTATAAAGTCAATTATACTTGGGATGGCAATAGTAAATTAGCAAAACTTACAGTCACACAAATTATAGCTAAAAATGACAAAAATAGTGATATTAGCAAAGAATTATTTGACCTCAAAATTCCTATAGCTTTTGGCTATCTAAAGGCTGAAAAACCAGAATTTATTAACTTTACTGTCCGTATACACGAACAGGAACAAACTTTCTATTTCCCCCTCTCAGAAAAACCAAAATTTGTTAGTTTTGATGTGGGTAATAATTATCTAAAAACAGTTAAACTAGAATATCCATTCGCGGAACTGAAAGCTCAATTACAATTTGACCCAGACCCTATCGCTCGCATTTATGCTGCTGAAGCATTGGTGAAAAAAGGCGATCTAGAAACTGTGAAAGTACTTTCACAGGCACTGATAGATGAACCTTTCTGGGGTGTGCGAGTTGAAGTTGCTAAACGACTAGGGACAATTAAACTAGACCAAGTTTTTGATGGTTTGGCTGTCAGCTTAAAAGATGAAGATGCTCGGGTGCGTCGTGCTGTGGTAGAAGCATTAACACAGATCAAAAAACAAAAAAGTTATAAGTTATTAAAGTCCTTGGTAAAAAATGGAGACCCCAGTTATTATGTAGAAGCTAGTGCAATATCTGGTATTGGAGATATTGCTGCTGCCAAAACTAACTACGATCAAAAAAAAGCCCTTAAGTTATTGAAGTGGGTGTTGAAAGAGAAACAGGGTTGGAATGAGGTAATGCGTTCTGGTGCAATATTAGGTTTGAGTAAAATGAAGACCTCTGAAGCTGCTCTGAATCAGATTTTGAAATACACTGTTCCTGGTGTACCGCAACCGTTACGTTTGAATGCTATTCGTGTGTTAGGAACTATTTCTACTGGCCAGTCTCCTGTTAATTTGGAAATAATTTTGCAACGACTGACAGAATTATCACGGGAAACGTTTTTCTTGACTCAGGTTTCTGTAGTTGCTGCCTTATCACAAATGGAAACTGCTAGAGCAATTAACATATTACAGAGTTTAGTTGGCCAGACTCCTGATGGCAGGGTTCGTCGTCGAGCTGAGGAAGCAATAAAGAAGGTGCAGAAAAATATTGGTTCTGACAAGGCACTGAAACAGTTGCGTAATGAACTGGATAATATGAAAAAGGAAAATCAGGAATTGAGGAGTCGTTTAGAAAATTTGGAGGCGAAGACAAAAGTCGGTAATGAGCAATATAGTACTACTGAATTTGTTAGCAGAAGAGAGCAAGACACAACCAAAGATAGCTAGAATATAATTGTCAATGGTACGGTTCTGAACTGGTAATAGTCAATCTTATCTTTGCGTCATCAAAGACTTGTTCCAACTGTGGTCATGTTCAAGATATGCCCTTAAGTCTCAGGACTTATGCTCGTCCTGACTGTGGTTGGTTTGTCAATCTTATTGAGACTTAAACGCCAGTATAAATTTAAGAAATGCGGTCGGCTCGACCGCGGGTGCCTGTGGATGAGTAACCGCCGACGGCCTCAGTTGAAGCAGGAAGTAAATATCAATTTATCACGTTATGTGACGCTTTGTCTCATTTTTATAGAGCAGTTGAGCTAAGAATATGTAGGATTTAACTTTTTAGGGTTTGCTGAAAAAGTCTTTTTAAGAAGCAGGGGTAATAGATAGAGACGTTGCATGCAACGTCCCTACATAACAACAGGGAATGTATAAAGATAGAGGAGGTAGTCCGATATATTTTTTTCTTGATTTTTCTGGCATCGTAATCCCAGGAGGACTAATTTTCCAAGGATCACTAAGCACATTTGCTAGTAGTGATAGTAATAAAGAAAGGGGAAGCATGTTCACGTCCAGTCAAACTTACTGTTGTCTCCAGAATACAAATTTATTATAAATATTATTAAGAAAAAAATGTTAGAGCTAACGATATTATACTATATGTGGATTTATAATGTCAATATCTCTTTAATAAACTCAGGACTTGCGCAACAGGTGATATATTTCGTAACACTTGACTTAATTGCTCGAAACTAAAAACATCTTCTAGAGTTTTCGTTCCACTTACCACTATTTCTTGACTCACCATTTCAGCAAAAATATCCCACTGTTTATCTTTAGTACTTTCAAATTTTTCTTGCCACAACCTCTCATCTTCATAATTCAGCTAAAAGGCGATCGCATTTTGTTCTGCTTATGAAAATTTCTCCAGCATCGGAACTTGGATACCGAAGCAATTCTACTATGTTTAAATATTTATCTCTCATTATTTATTATCAGATACTTTCCTTTCTTCCTTCTTCAAAAAAAATGGTATAACTTGATATAGCACTCCAAAATAATCAAGTAATTTACATGGATTTTGAACGACCATTAGGCTCAGTAATTCAGGGTTCTCTCAGTCAAGGATTAGAAGTAAGACTCTATCCAGACGTACTGGTAGAAGATATGCGGGTTGGCAAATTTTTAGTCGTACAAGGAGTAAGGGCTCACTTTTTCTGTATGCTAACTGATGTTTTATTAGGAACATCTAGCGAACGAATAATGATTAATCCTCCCTTACCCACAGATGATTTTTTGCAATCTGTTTTAGCTGGAGGTAGCACCTACGGCACTATCGAACTTGCACCAATGTTAATGTTAGTTATTACCCCAGAAAAATTATCAGATTCTTTCAATTTTAATAGCAGAAATAACAATCAAAAAAAATTAAAATCAATAGAAAATTTAGCATCTTTTGAAGCTCAAACTAGTGCCGAAATTAAACTAATGCCAGTCAAAACTATTCCTAGTCATTTTTCCCAAGTATTTGAAGCAAGTGTAAAAGATTTTAGTCTAGTTTTTGGCAGAGAAGATGACCCCAGTCGCCGCAATTTTGCTGTGGGTAAACCTATTGATATGGATGTACCTGTTTGTTTAGATTTAGATAGATTTGTAGAACGGAGTAATGGAATTTTTGGTAAGTCGGGAACTGGTAAATCTTTTCTGACTCGTTTACTTTTATCTGGCATTATTCGGAAAGGTGCTGCAGTAAATTTAATTTTTGATATGCACTCTGAATATGGTTGGGAAGCTATGGCAGAAGGAAAACAAATTAATACGGTAAAAGGTTTACGACAATTATTTCCAGATCGAGTCGAACTTTGGACCCTTGACCCAGAAGCTACTAGACGCAGAGGGGTAAGAGATGCACGAGAATTGTATCTTAGCTACAACCAAATAGAGGTTGAAGATATTGGGTTGGTACAACGGGAGTTAAATTTGTCTGAGGCAAGCATTGATAGTGCAAATATTCTCAGAAGTGAATTTGGTAAATCTTGGATTACTCAATTATTATTAATGACTAATGAGGATATCCAAATTTTTTGTGATGAAAAGAGGGGTCATAAAGGTTCAATTATGTCGTTACAAAGGAAATTATTACGATTGGATAATCTGAAATATATGCAGGCAAAAAATACTAACAATAATTATATAGAAGAAATTTTAGAATCTTTGAATGCAGGTAGACATGTGATTATTGAATTTGGCTCTCAGTCGAATATGCTTTCTTATATGTTGGCTGCTAATATGATTACTCGCCGAATTCATAATAGTTATGTGCGCAAAGCAGATAAATTTTTGAGTTCTAAAAACCCGAGCGATCGCCCCCAACCATTAGTGATAACTATTGAGGAGGCCCACCGTTTTCTTGACCCGGCAGTGGTACGTTCGACTATTTTTGGTACTATTGCTAGGGAGATGCGGAAATATTTTGTGACCCTATTGGTTGTAGACCAGCGACCTTCAGGAATAGATGCAGAAGTTATGTCTCAAATTGGTACGAGAATTACGGCTTTGTTGAATGATGATAAAGATATTGATTCTATTTTTACAGGAGTTTCTGGTGCTCATAGTTTGCGGTCTGTTTTGGCAAAGTTGGATTCTAAACAGCAAGCTTTGGTATTAGGTCATGCAGTACCGATGCCTGTGGTAATTCAAACTCGTGCTTATGACCAAACTTTTTATCAGGAAATTGGAGATGCAGACTGGCGGTATGTTTCTGATAGTGAATTATTTGAAGCGGCTCAGGGGGCTTTGGATGATATTGGGTTTTAGTCAAGGAGTTGCTGGGTGATCTATGAAGTACAGTGGCAATAGCTTTTTCAAAAGTTTTTGAAGTATAAAATTAAGTTTTCATGATTATTGAGCCAATCTAGTAGTAAAATTAAGTGTGTAATTAATCATAGTAGACTTCTTTTTCCATGGCTAAGGGATTAAAACGCAGAGAATTCTTAATTTATAGTTCGGCTGCTCTAAGTAGCAGTCTCTTTCTCAAAGCTTGTAGTAGTAACAATAATAATACTACTACTACATCTGAAGATGACAAAATTAAAGTAGGTATTCTTCATTCTCTCGGTGGCACAATGGCAATTAGCGAAACTACAGTAGTTGAAGCAGAAAAATTAGCAATTGAAGAAATAAATGCTGCTGGTGGTGTATTAGGCAAGCAAATAGAAGCAATTATTGAAGATGGTGCTTCTGACTGGCCTACTTTTGCAGAAAAGGCAAATAAACTTATCGATCAAGATAAAGTAGTTACTGTTTTTGGTTGTTGGACTTCTGCTTCCCGCAAGTCAGTCTTGCCTGTTTTTGAATCTAAGAATCATATGCTTTGGTATCCTGTACAATATGAGGGTCAAGAATGCTCGAAAAATATTTTTTATACGGGTGCCGCTCCTAACCAACAAATTGAACCTGCTGTAAATTGGCTATTAGAAAATAAGGGAAAAGAATTTTTCTTAGTTGGTTCTGATTATGTTTTTCCTCGTACTGCAAATACAATTATTAAGGAGCAGTTAAAGGCTAAAGGGGGTGCTACTATTGGTGAAGATTATTTGCCTTTAGGAAATACAGAAGTTACTCCAATTATTACTAAAATTAAACAAGCTTTACCTAATGGCGGAGTAATTTTTAATAGTCTTAATGGCGATAGTAATGTTGCCTTTTTCAAACAATTGAAAGGTGCTGGTATTACTCCTGAAAAATACCCGGTTATGTCGGTAAGTATTGCTGAGGAAGAAGTTAGACAAATTGGAAAAGAGTTTCTTATAGGTCATTATGCTGCTTGGAATTATTTCCAAACTGTGGATACAGAAGCTAATAAAAAATGGGTGGAAAGTTTTCGAGCAAAATATGGCGCAGAACGAGTAACAAATGACCCAATGGAAGCTGCTTATATTATGGTTTATCTTTGGAAACAAGCAGTAGAGAAGGCTGGTACAGCTGATGATTTAGAAGCAGTAAGAATGGCGGCTATCGGACAAACTTTTGATGCTCCTGAAGGTTTGGTTAAGATGAATGCTAATCATCATATTTCTAAAACTGTAAGAATAGGTCAAGTTCGTGATGATGGTTTATTTGATATAGTTTGGTCTACTAAAGAACCTATTGATCCTATACCATGGAATCAATTTGTTCCAGCAACTAAGGGATTTGCTTGTGATTGGAGTGACCCTAACAAAGGTGGTAAATTTAAAATAGTTAATAATTAATAGTAATAGTAATAGATTAGCATTTAATTGTTAGCAATATACTACCGATTTTTTCATAAATCTTTACTTGATTTACGAAAAAATACTTATACTAATAAATCTAAAATATATAGCATATTTTGGATAAATGAGATACAATAGAAATTATGGAAATATTGTAGTGTGGGCATCTTGCTCACGAAAGTGAAATCTACTGTATCAATAATAATTTCTGCTTTTAAGACAATACTTAGTAATTATAATCTGGCTGTATGTTTCTACTGTTTCATTAAAGCTCGGAGGTCAAAAGTCAAAAATTATAAGGCTCAATTTAATCGAATTAAACTTTGATAAGACAATAGTTTCGGGCAATTATTTGATATTCAAAATTGGAAACTATTTATAACATCTCTTTATTAAGATTTACAATAGGGTAAACGCATCTAAGTTTTTTATATATGAGTGTTTATTGAGTTTAATAAACACTACATGTAAAAAAAATATTGTCAATAAGTATAATCAGGTTAGGTGTATTAATGACATTCCTGATTGATTGACAAGGTGCTTTTACCCTATTATATTTATGGCAGTTTTTGGATTGAGAAAGTACAAAGTTTGACAGTTTTAGATAATAGGAAATAGGCAAAAAGATGGGTATAAAATTGTACGTCACAATCTTGAAAAGTACTGTAATATTTGATGTAATTTAATTCCTTTTTTGGTTGTCATAAAATAGTAAGAATATCAGAATTATTTTGGGCTTACTGATTCAATATCAAAGGATTAATATATAAAGATTTGAGCTTTTAATCGGCATTATGAATTATGAATTCTATATTCTTTCCCTATTTCTTAAAAACTTATACTTAAATAGTAATGCAAGAATTATTAATAGCTATATTTAACGGTATTAGTATTGGTTCAGTTTTGTTAATTGTTGCTCTAGGATTAGCAATTATTTTTGGACTAATGGGAGTAATTAACTTAGCCCACGGTGAATTAATAATGTTAGGTGCTTATACGACTTTTGTAGTTCAAAATGTTTGTAACAGTATAGGTAAACCTATTGCTAATATTTATATTTTTTTTGCTATTCCTATTGCATTTATAGTTGTAGCGATCGCTGGTTTAATTTTAGAAAAAACCATAATACGTTTTCTCTATGGTAGACCATTAGAAACTCTACTAGCAACTTGGGGAGTTAGTCTAATTTTACGTCAATTTGTTCGGAGTGTAAATGGAGTTTTAATTATATGTATAACAATTTTTTGCATTTTATATTTTGGTAATATTTATTTCCTAAGAAAACGTCGTTATGATTGGGAGAAAATTAAAAATTTAGCAAGAACAATTATTTTTTTCTTATCTTTAGCAATCTCTATTACTTCCGGTTTTTTATTGACAAATCCTAAATTAATAAAACCATGGTTTAGTGCGAGAAATGTTGATGTTACTGCTCCTATTTGGTTACAAGGTGGATTACCTATTGGTGATTTTCAATTACCTTATTCTCGGGTATTTATCATTATCTTAACTGCCATATGTTTGCTAGGAATTTACCTATTTTTGAATCAATCAAATTGGGGTTTAAGAATTAAAGCTGTTACTCAGAATAGAAGTATGAGTGCTTGTTTAGGTATCCCAACAAATCAGGTTGATAGTATTACATTCTTTTTGGGTTCGGGGCTAGCTGGAATTGCTGGTTGTGCAATTACATTATTAGGTTCAGTTGGTCCGAATACAGGACAGAATTATATAGTAGATGCTTTTATGGTAGTCGTAGTTGGTGGAGTAGGTAATTTATTTGGTACTGTTATTGCTGCTATGGGAATTGGTATTACTAATTATTTGATTGGTTCAGGAACTATAGCTTTAATTTTGGGAAATACGGCAAGTCTTAAACTAGTGACTGACTTATTTGATTTTTTGGCAACAACTTCTATGGCAAAAGTAACAGTATTTGCTTTAATTATTGTTTTTCTACAACTTAAACCAGCGGGTTTATTTCCCCAAAAAGGTAGGCTTTAGGTGTTAGGTTTTAGGTGTTAGGTGTTAGGTGTTAGGTGTTAGGTTTTAGGTTTTGGGTGTTAGGTTTTGGGTGTTAGGTTTTGGGTGTTAGGTGTTAGGTGTTAGGTTTTA
>JAKQYG010000084.1 GCA_023356515.1 Trichodesmium sp. MAG_R04
CCTTCTTGCATTCTGGCTCCACCAGAAGCACAAATAATTACTACAGGTAAACTTTCTTCAGTGGCCTTTTCAATTAATCTGGTCAGTTTTTCTCCGACAACTGACCCCATACTTCCTCCCATAAATCCGAAATCCATAGCTCCCAAAGCTACAGGTTCAGTTTCAATATTGCCGATACCTGTTTGTACAGCATCTCGAAGTCCAGTTTTTATTTGATATTCTTGAAGTCTATCACTGTATGCTTTGCGATCGTGGAACTGCAAAGGGTCTGTTCCTCTGAGTTGTTCGTCAATTGGTACCCAGGTGTTAATATCTATTAACTGCTGAATCCGCTCTTTGCTAGATACTCGTATATGATGTGAGCATTCTGGGCAAACCATTTGATTTGCTTGGAGGTCTTTTGTGTAAGTTAGAGTACCACAAGCTTCACATTTTATCCAAAGTCCATCAGCAATTTCTCGTTCAGGTCTCTGTTGAGTATTCTGAGCTAGTTTTTGTCGATTTGCAAACCAATCAAATAGAGACATTAAAATATTTTTGAATTAATTATTTAGTGATTAAATTTTTGGTATAATTTATTATATTATAACCATTGGGGTAACTTGTTTAGTGGCATAACTTTAGTGGTACAAGTTAAGGTTAAAGCAATACTTGCAATTCTGGAATTAATACACTGACGAAATACTTTGTGTTTACTATTGCAATTTTATATCCTATTATTCCTATTTATTAACTATAGAATTTAAAGAAACTTTCCAATACTTCTTAAAATCAGAATTAGAAATGGGGGAAAAAAAGATTAAAGTAAGTAGATAATATCTGATTACCCCAGATAACGGTTAGACTGGCTCCTATTGCTAGAAAAGGTCCGAAGGGCATAGGTTGTCGTCGATCTAGCAAACTTAGGGCGATCGCTGCTCCACCAATAAATGCTCCCAAAGCACAGGCAAGAAAACAAGCTAATAATAAATATTTCCAGCCTAACCAAGCTCCTATCATTGCTGCTAGTTTGGCATCTCCTCCACCCATAACTGTTTGCCCAAAAGCTATGGAACCAAATATAGATATTAAGTCAAAAAGCCATAGACCAACTACTGCTCCAATAATACCTATTATTAAATGATTGACTAAATTATTTATTTGAAAATTTGTATCTAATGTGGTAAAGATTTGAAAAAATAAACCTAAAATTAATCCTGATTGGGTCAGGGGATTAGGCAGAGTCATCGTGTCCAAGTCGATCATAGACAAAGCCAGTAGCCAACTAAAAAAAAACCAATAGCCTAGGGTCGAGATAGTAATTCCAAATTTCCAGAAAACAATTAAAAATAGTAAAGCTGTGATTAATTCTACTACTGGATAGCGGATAGAAATAGCACTACGACAATGACCACAACGTCCGCGTAACCATAGCCAAGAAAATATAGGGACATTTTCTGTTACTTTTAATCGACTATAACATTTGGGACATCGAGATGGAGGCCAAAGAATAGATAATCCTGCGGGTATCCGATAAATGACAACGTTGAGAAAGCTGCCCATGGATGCGCCCAGGGCAAATACAATTAGAGCTAGAGGCCACATTTAAGTAAGTCCATATAGTTATCAAACCTACATTCCATTTGACAAAATGTATAGTCATTTAATTTAAGAACGAAACACTTTTTGGCATGAAATCCTTTCATAGCCAGAAAAACTTGTCTCAATCTAAAGTGAAACGACTATAGTATAAAAATATAATTCAAAAGTTAAAAGTAAGAGGAAAATTATAGTGGTTAAAAGGAGTCAACGATATCAGTAGCAAGCTAAAGATTTTATACTAAACTAATTTTATGTTACAAATCGAAGTACAGAGTGTGGGATTAAAAGGAGTGAGTAGATAAAGTTTGAGCATCCCTTTAAGAGTCGAAATTTTGACTGCTTCTTTATGACTGGGATAATCAAATTCAAACATATTCATCAATAAATTTTTGATTCAATTAACTCTAAAGGGACAAAAAATTCACCTGGTAATAAAATTGGCTTTTGGGAGAATATTAGACCAGCTCGATAACTAATGAGACTAATAGCTACACCCTGGGGAAGTCTAACTTGGCTAGGATGGGTTTCCAGATAAGTGCGATAGAGTAATTTTGCTAATTTTTGTAGGTATGGAGTCAGCAATAGGGCAATATTTGAACCTGCATACTTTATTGCTGGTCTTTTTTGTGTAGTGTTTAGCACAAGAAATCCTGATACATATTTTATAGATATATTTGCTACTATTTGTTACATAACCACGAATTTTAACGTTTATCTACTTAACTAACCTATAATAGACAGATTTAGCGTTAGAAGTTAATTACCAACCAAAATTTGTTACAACCAAAGGGTAGGTTTTAACTACTCAGTTGGAGTTTCTAGAAATATTTCACTCCCTTCGTCTAACTTGTACTTGATAGACTTCCTAATTATACCTATCAACCTTCAATTTAACCAACATTCTGCAGGTTATAATTGTATCTATTTAGTTTCCTAGAGGATGTGTTGCGATCGCACTTTTGAATGCTTAGGCATTTAATTGCTCCCCAACCCACCATTAATATCTCTAGACTATATAAATAGGCGATTTAGCAAGGATTTGAGAATAGTGAACCCTATGATTGTTAAACAAGTGGTGTTATGTATAACTCACATTCCACAATTCATTCATCATGTAGTAAAGGCAAATTAATTGTATAGAACATAAAAAAGTGAGGGTTAAAGTATTGTTAATGAATGTGGAAGTTCTATTGGCAGTAACGCAGGGGAGACTAAACTCCCGTCGGGATTAAATTCAACTACTCCAGTTTGCCTTGGCTATAATTGCTGAAATAGGTTTGAAAAATTTGTTTAGCAACTAAAGCAGCAGCAGCAGAACCATAACCACCATTTTCAACAATCACAGCGATCGCTATTTTTGACTGCTCAGCAGGCCCAAAACCCACATATAAGGAATGAGATTTTTGTCCCATTACTTCTGATGTACCTGTTTTTCCTCCTGTAAGTGGAATAGTACCATCATTAAGCAATCGTGCTGTGCCATAGTTAACAACATCAATCATTCCTTCTTTAATAGTTTTAACATGTTCTGGTTTTAGCCCTATAGGAATAGGTTTCATTTCTGGAGAGTTAGTTTCACTTGCAAATAAGTGAGGTTTAACTTGTTTGCCACCATTAGCGATCGCTGCTGTTGCTGCTGCCAACTCTAAAGGTGTAAGCAAAACCAGACCCTGACCAATTGCCATAGTGATCGTATCACCTAAATACCAGGGGTCATTATAAATTCTACGTTTATCTTTTTCAGTAGGAATGAGACCGTTATATACAGAAGGTATGCCCAGAAGGTTTAAATTTTTGCCCCCTAAACCAAGTTTATATGCCCATTGAGCTATTTGTTCATGGCCAATAGCCATACCTGTCCGAAAAAAGAAAGTATTGCTACTATAGGCTAATGCAGTTCTAAAACCAATAGGGCCATATCCTCCACTATGCTCATTAAAAACAATACCTCCAACATAAATAGAATCAGAAGTTTGAATAATTGAATAGGGAGAAAATTTACCAGACCCCATAGCAGCAGCAGCAGTAACTATTTTAAATGTGCTACCTGGAGGATAACCTTGAAGAGATCGATTTAAAAATGATTGCTCTTGACTATGAAGACTTTGCCATTTTTCTTCAAGCATAGGTTTTGTAAAAATATTGGGGTTAAATCTAGGATAACTTCCCATTGCTAAAACTTCCCCTGTATTTACATCTAAAATAACTACTGCCCCCTTTCGAAAACCCAGAGCTGTTTCTGCTGCTTTTTGAAGCTCCATATTAAGAGTTAACTTGACCGTTTTTCCACTTTCAGCCTCTTTCTCTCCTGCTTCAAAAACTCTTATTTCCCGATTTTGGGCATTGACTTCTATCAAATGTTGACCCCATTTTCCTGCTAATACATCATTAGCACTAGCTTCAACTCCAATCCTACCAACCATCATTCTTAGTTGGTATTCTGGGTTAGTTTGTAGTTCTGCTGGTGTCACTTCACCAAGATATCCTATGACATGGGATGCTAATTGTCCATAAGGATAATAACGAGTTGATTCAGACCTGACTTCTACACCAGGAAATTCCTCAGCCCTTTCTTTTAAAGTGATGAAAGTACTACGGCTAACTTGATAGCTAAGATGTACATTCCTTTCCCCTGAAGTAATCGCTTGTTCTATTTTTCCAATAATTTTTTCGGCCGGCATGTTGATGATAGTACTGAGTTTAGTTGCAGTAATTTTCCATTGTTCTTTGGGTTGTTCTTTTGGCCATAAATATATGGAATGCCTCAGACGGTTAGATGCAAAAGCTTTGCCATGGCGGTCTAAAATTAGTCCTCGATCAGAAGGGACTGGAATAGGTCGAATGCGGTTGTTTTCTGCTCGCTCCCTATTATGTTTACCTTGAATTAATTGTAGTTGAGCTAGACGAGCCACTTGTAGACCAATAACTGTTGTAGTCAATAAAGTTATGACTATTGTTCGGTATATTAAGGGTGAGTGAGGTTTCTGAGATGAGAGATTATTCTCTTTTATTTTTCGGAACCCAAGAGAAAAAGAAAATTCACGGAGCATGGTTTCTTGATTTATTAATAAGGTTATTAACTTGAATTACGCACAACAAAATCTAGAATGAAACAAGGAATCAGGAGCCTGAAGTCATAGTTTACAAGTCATAAGTTAGAAAACAATTATAGTAAATACCTTAGGACATTTTCCTCTTGCCTCTCGCCTTACAACCCAAATTTATTGTTCTAACCAAAACATTTAGTGCTATAACTATTGTGATTAATAAAAGTACATAATTAAGCGACCTACATTCTGCACGACAAAATGAAAATTTAGCATAAAAATATGAGTCAAAAGTTACCCACTCGAAAGTTAAAAGTAAGAAGAAAATTATAATCGTCAATAGGAAAAAACAATTTGGCAAGTATTTATACTTAATATCCTACTAAGAATTTGGCTCCTGATCAAGGTAAATGAAGATTTTTTTGGTAGTATAAATATTGAAACAAGTTGTGGATTTTATATTAATTTTTATGTTGCACGATGAAGTATAAACTACAAATAGTAAGTATTTATACTTATTAGATTATAATTTAGATTTAGATTATAATATTCGGTGTGGCCTACTTACTCAAATTACTCAACCAAAAAAGGTAAATTTCTGTGTTTAATACTCTCTTAGCTGATTTCCGAATTATCTTTGATAGAGACCCTGCCGCTCGAAACTGGTTGGAGGTTCTTATTTGTTACCCTGGTTTTCAGGCTTTAGTATTTCATCGTATAGCTCATCTTTTACACTCCCACAAAGTTCCTTTCATACCTCGTTTAATTTCTCATATAGGTCGCTTTTTAACTGGAATTGAAATTCATCCAGGTGCTGTTATCGGTCAAAGTGTGTTTATCGATCACGGTATGGGTGTTGTAATTGGAGAAACTGCTATTATCGGAAACTATTGTCTGATTTATCAAGGAGTAACTCTTGGAGGCACTGGAAAAGAAACTGGTAAACGACATCCTACTTTGGGAGAAAATGTAGTTGTTGGTGGAGGAGCAAAGATTCTTGGTAATATTAACATTGGTAGTAATGTTCGTATTGGTGCTAGTTCTGTAGTTTTGAGAGATGTTCCTTGTGATTGTACTGTAGTGGGAATACCAGGTAGAATTGTATATCGTTCTGGAGCTAAGGTAAATCCTTTAGAACATGGCAGTTTGCCTGATTCTGAGGCTCAAGTTATTCGTGCATTGTTTGATCGAATTAATTCTCTTGAGGAACAAGTGAAGTTGATTAAAAGTTTACAATCTCAATTGCTAGAGTTAGAATTAGAGGCACTTGTGTCAAAGCCTCACCTCCAGTATTCTGCTAATAATGCTAATTACAATCTTCCAGATTCAATAATTAACGATTTTTTGGACCCCTCGAAAATTTAACTAACACAATAGAATTGTAAATAAAAAAACTGGATATGAAATACAGCAGTTTTCATTTGGGTGCATTTAAAGCTAGTCGTCAAAGGGAAACTAAACAGCAAGAGGCAGGTAAATTCAGGTCTATCAGAGACCGAGTACAATCCATAAAGTTTAGGGTCGAAGACTTTAAAAAAGGTACTTGGTTGCCAATGCTAACAAAAGGATTAAACTTCCAAACATCAGAGTTAATTCCGAGTTATAATGTTGAATACCAGCAAAAGCAAAAAGATGGAACATATAAAGTTTTTGTCACAGAACAATCTTGGAAACTTCAAACTCAATTGGTTTATGACAAAAAGCGCATGTGTGCCATATTTCCAGTAGAGTTGAAACCAGAAATATCTAATAGTCAATCTATCATTGCATATTACCCTGGTGTCCGCAGTTTTTTAACAGGATTTGATGGAGAAAAATTTATAGATATAGGCAATCAGGATATTACCAGAGTATTTCGATATGGACAGCATATTGACAAACTAATCTCCACTAAAACTACGTTAAAAGGTCGTGAAAATAAGCACAAAAGACAGGGATTAGGGATTGCAAAATAAAATTAACAGCTTGTTTATTAGGATAAGAAACCTAATAGATGAAGTCCATAAAAAAGTGGCAAAATGGTTAACAACTGAGTATCGAGTTATATTTATCCCTACTTTTGAGTCATCCCAAATGGTTGCCAAATCAGGAAAAAAGAAGCGTAAATTAAACTCGAAAACAGTTCGTCAAATGCGCTCATTGGGCACACTATCGTTTCAAACAAACTCTTAAGTTCCACGCTTTCAAACGAGGCGCGACCGTCGTAGATGTAACTGAGGAATATACTTCCAAAACTTGTACGTTCGGGCGGTCATGTTCATCAAAACTTAGGAGGGTCAAAGCGTTTTAAATGTCCGTGTTGCGGTCACTCAATGCCGAGAGATTGGAACGGGGCTTTAGGGATATTCTTTAAAGCATTGCGAGAAACCGCCAATGTCGATGGTTCTGCCGTCACATTGCTATGAACGGTATTTTCTGGTTTGGCCGGGAATTGCCGGGCTTGATGTATCTGTAAAAGTCCTGCCACTCTCTATTAAAAGGAGTTTTGGAATGAAAACCAGGGTTAACACTGAGATACCTTCACAAATAAAATTCTTAGCTCCTTTTGACTAGCAGAAACCAAGTACCTTTTTTAAAGTCTTCGACCCTCAATTTAGTTCATTGCATTCAGTCTCTAATAGAACAAAATTTTACCGCTTCAAGTTGTTTAGTTCCACTTTTATGACTAGCTTTAAATCTCATAAATTGTGCTGACTTTAATGCCATTTCTCAAAAGTCTAGGTATACTTGGAAGCTAGTAAAAATACTCTTTTCCATAGACCAAAGTTACCAAATATCAAGCATTTACTCGAACAAATAATATTTCTAAATGTAAAATTTACATGTAGCAAATATAGCAAAGTTTCTGGTAATTGGCATAAGATGATTAGGGCTTACGCAAAGATACTATTTAAAATTTATTTTTTTGTAAGTATTCTTGTAATCTATAATTGTTTAGTTTAAGCATTGAAATATATACAATTAACTGTTCCTATCTCACGTTAGTGTGGCTTTGCGGAACGCAAATAAGTTTATGTTTGTTACTACTATATTGTCGTCGCCTCAGTCACTCTTTTGCAGAAGCTCCGCTATCAATTTTATACCCAACTTTTTGTAAATTTAAAGACACTGGTAGGCTAGATATAGCTTCCCAGCTTAAGTTCTGATGATATTATAAATGTTTTTAGGCGATCGCCTAAATTAGTAAGTGCTATATATATACAGGACTTACGCAAAGACACTAATTGTAGTGTAAATATTGGATCAGGATTATCAAAAATACACCACATATAGAAGCAATACGTAAGTCCTGATATAGTGTTCTTATGTAAGTCCTGTCAGTTTCATCTCACGGGGTAACAAGCTAGTTGAAAGCTATATATAGAATGGGATTTGCCTTCGGAGGCTGAAGAATATTTCAACAAAAAGAAAATGCTTATTGAGAAATGTTGGGGTGTAGTGCAGGGCAAACGCATCTTATTTTAAAGTTTTGACAGGGTAAGGTTCCAGGCTTCTGAGCATTTATACTCATTTTATTGTCTCAAATTATTACTATATCTACCATTAAGCTTACTTGTCACCCCGTGAGCAGTTTAATATTTACCCATCCTAATAATTTAATAAACGTTTGTTACAAATGAATGTTTGTAAATCTCTCTCATAAAGGTAAGGCCATAGTATAAATTATTTACATTGGTAAGTAGTTATGCAAAATTAAATTACACAGATGTTAGGTAATTAAGAGCCTACAGGGATAAAAAATACAGGGAAGAAATAATAGTAATTAATTTTGCTTAGGCACTGAGATACTTTTGTTGGGTTGCACTGGTGCTTAACCCAACCTACAATAAAATAAATATTAAATTAATTAAATAAATTATAACTATGTCAGTGCCAAAAAAATCAGAATTTAATCAACTATCATTAGAACAACATCTTAAAAATTACTTTGGTTATGACTCATTCCGTCTTGGTCAAAAAGAAATTATTGAAACAGCACTTCAACAAAAAGACCTATTAATTATTATGCCTACTGGTGGAGGAAAATCTTTATGTTTTCAATTGCCAGCATTACTCAAACTAGGCTTAACAATAGTAGTATCTCCTTTAATTGCTTTAATGCAAGATCAAGTAGAATCTTTACAAGATAATGGTATTGCTGCCACATTTTTAAATAGCACTTTAAGCTTAACTGAAACTCGTAGGCGAGAAACAAATATTATCCAGGGAAAAATTAAACTTTTATATGTGGCGCCAGAGAGATTATTATCAGAAAAATTTTTACCATTTTTAGAGTTAATTAATTCCCAACAAAGTATATCTACTTTTGCCATAGATGAAGCTCATTGTGTTTCAGAATGGGGTCATGACTTTCGCCCAGAATATCGACAGTTACAACTCCTAAGAGAAACCTATCCAGATGTACCAATGATGGCTTTAACTGCTACAGCGACAAAACGAGTTAGAGAAGATATTATTTCTCAATTAAATTTACATAAACCCTATATTCATATCGCTAGTTTTTTCCGTTCTAACTTATATTATGAAGTGCGTCAAAAAACTAATACTAAAAATACTTTTGCGGAAATATTACAAATAATTAGAACAATTGGTAGCTCAGGAATAATCTATTGTAATAGTCGCAAACGGGTTGATGAAATTGCTTATAAATTACGACAAAATCATGTCTCTGCTTTGCCTTATCATGCTGGTATGAGTGATGAGGAAAGAAGTATTAATCAGACTAAATTTATTAGGGATGATGTTGATATTATTGTGGCGACTGTTGCTTTTGGCATGGGAATTGATAAACCAGATGTCAGATTTGTGATTCACTATGATCTTCCGAAAAATATAGAAGGTTATTATCAGGAAACTGGTAGGTCTGGTCGAGATGGGGAGCCTGCTCAATGTATTCTATTTTTTAGCTATGGCGATAAGAAAAGTATTGAATATTTAATCGGTCAAAAAGTTGATGGACAAGAACAAAGAATTGCCGAACAACAGTTAAGAAGAATTATTAATTATGCTGAATCTAGCGAATGTCGCCATCGAATTTTGTTAAGCTATTTTGGGGAAGATTTTCCAGGAAATTGTGGGAATTGTGATAATTGTAAATATCCCAAGCCAATTGAAGATTGGACTATTGAAGCAATGAAATTTTTGTCTTGTGTGGCGAGAACTAAGGAAAGGTTTGGCATGATTTATATTATCGATATTTTAAGAGGTTCTAAAACTCAGAAAGTTTTAGATAGGAGACATGATCAACTTTCTACTTATGGCATTGGCAAAGATAGAACTGTGGAGGAATGGAAAAACTTAGCAAAATCTCTTTTACATCAGGGTTTAATGGATGAAACAACTGATGGTTATTCGGTGTTGAAACTTAATCAAAATAGTTGGGAGATAATGGGTAGAAAAGTTAAGGTGGAAATTGCTATAGAAAAGAAACGTCAAATTGAGAAAACTACTACTTCTTTAGCTGTAGATGAACAAAGATTATTTGAAGAATTACGGACATTGCGCAAAAGAATTGCTGATCAACAAAATGTTCCTCCTAGTGTAGTTTTTCAAGATATAACATTACAACAAATGGCTAAAAAACGCCCCCAAACTTTGGATGAATTTATGAATATTTCTGGAGTAGGTAATTGGAAGCTGAATAAGTATGGTAAAAAGTTTATTGAAAGGATTAACAATTATTGTTTGGAGTATGGTTTACCTAATAAGTCGGAACCTATTCGAGAGCTAGCAAAAGTTGTGGATAATTTTCCTTCTCTGACCCAAATAAAAACATTAGAGTTATACAAAAAAGGATTAAGTATTGATGCTATTGCTAATGAAAGGGGAGTGAGAATTAGTAGAATTGTTAGTCATTTAGCTGAGTTGATAGAAAAGGAACAAGCAGTAGATATTGATAGGTTGGTAAAGCCAGAAATTCAGAAAGAAATTATTGCAGCAATAGAAAAAGTAGGGGATGAAAAATTGAAGCCTATTTATGAGTATTTACAAGAGCGTTATACTTACGATGATATTAAATTAGTCAGGGCATTTTGGCGGAGTGATCAGTTATATTTTTAATGGAAAATTTGTTTTGTAAAATATTATAGCACACATGTCTGGATTGCTCACTCTATTACTGAACTTTCTGTTTATTTCTTGATTCTAAACGATTAAAAATTAGATTAAGTATTTGCACTTTCAAGTTTAAAGCCTCATCCTTCTAGGGCGACTTTTTAGTTGATTTTTTCAATAAATATGTTATCATACTGTTAATTTGGTCGCACTCAGGCATTGGTCGACAAAAAACGGATGGGTCGGCAAGTGTAACCCACCCCCATCCCCTCGGTGGGAGGAGACGAAGAGGGATAGATGCTGCAGCCTGTGTTCGCAGAGCTTTGCGCCAGTAAAACCTCAGACCCACATCGGAGCTACGGCTCTGGTTGTTTAAGGGCGCCTTTAGGCCGGGGAAGATGTCAAAACAAATTGCAAATAAACATTTGTAGGGGTGTTTTCATTTTACCGAGCATTCGCAGCGCTTCACCCCTATTAGTAGCGTAAGTCCTGTCAAAAATACAAAAATACAGGGCCTTAATACTCACATTTTTAGCCCTGTATATAGTCAAATTAACCTAAGCATTCAGCTAGCTCCCAAACAGCTTTTCCTACAAAAATAGCTCATTGCTAACCACTGAATGCTTATTACCTATTTAGACTTAGCTTCCTGACGCTCTTTAGCTTCCTTAATAACGACCTCTGCCACATTAGCAGGACAAGGCGCATAATGGGAAAACTCCATAGAGAACTGACCCCTACCAGAAGTC
>JAKQYG010000085.1 GCA_023356515.1 Trichodesmium sp. MAG_R04
AGATTTTGAAAGATTTGCAAAATTGTCTCCCTTTGGGGGGTCATTCGCCAACCTTTTTCATTTAGTTCTGCTTTAAATGAAGATGGTGTATAAAGAGCCACGGTATTTTATCAAAAATCTATAGTTATTGATAATCATACATAACTACCAAATGATTGTCAAAAAAGTATTTTATTGATAATTACTTGCTATAATAGATATCTAAATTTCTTCCACTTAATGTTTCAATAGTACTAATAGAGCCCATGTATTTAGAGTATTCCTGAATTTAGAATACAAAAGCGAGATTGCAGAAAGAAAACAGAAAATTGGATTGTTATCAACACTGGGGGAGGACATAACCTCACCTCAAACCTGAGGTTATGTCCTCCCTGGCTGAAGAATCCCGTGTTGTTGCATAATCGCAATGTCGGAAGTATGTCAATTTGTATATCAAACTACAATAGAGGAAAAAGTGGTAGTAAAACCAGATTGGTTAAGAGTCAAAGCTCCCCAATGGCAAAGGGTTGGTACGGTTAAAGAAATTTTGAGAAACCTAAATCTCAAAACAGTGTGCGAAGAAGCTTCCTGCCCAAACATTGGTGAATGTTTTAATGCTAGGACAGCAACTTTCTTAATTATGGGACCTGCTTGTACTCGTGCTTGTCCTTACTGTGATATTGATTTTGAGAAAAAACCTCGGCCTTTGGATATTACTGAACCAGAACGACTGGCAGAAGCAGTAAAAACATTGAGGCTTAATCATTTGGTTATTACTTCGGTCAATAGAGATGATTTAGCTGATGGAGGTGCGATTCAGTTTGCTAAATGTATTTCCCAAGTCCGGGGAATTTCACCTCAGACAACTATAGAAGTTTTGATACCAGATTTATGTGGTAACTGGCAAGCCTTGGAAATAATTCTTAATGCTAAACCAGAAGTTATTAACCATAATACTGAGACTGTTCAACGATTATATCGCCGAGTTAGACCTCAAGGTGATTATCAACGAACATTAGAACTTTTGAGACGCTCCCGAGAATTAGCCCCAGAAGTATATACAAAGTCTGGAATTATGGTAGGTGTTGGAGAAACTAATGCAGAAGTCCAAGAGGTAATGGAGGACTTACGAGTTGTTGACTGTGATATTTTAACCATTGGACAATACCTGCAACCTAGCCCTAAACATTTACCAGTAACTACTTTCGTTAAACCAGAACAATTTGAGCAATGGAGAAAAATTGGCTCTTCAATGGGGTTTTTGCAAGTTGTTGCTTCCCCTTTAACTCGTAGCTCATATCATGCTGAACAGGTGAAAGAATTAATGTTGAATTATCCAAAGGGAAAAAAATTATGAAGAGAATAGTAGGCTAATAAATGTGTAGTTTATCAATGCTTTGTTGCAGAAAAGTGTGATCTTGAAACGTTATCTATTGTATTTAGAATCACTTAGTCAGGACTTACGCAACGGCACTAATTGTAGTGGTAAGATTTTTGAGGTTACAACTTTCTGCAGCATATATAGGGGTAATACGCAAGTCCTATTAGTATCAAATCTGGTTGAATACTTACAGCAGATAAGAAGCAAATAATGTACAGAGTAAATAGTGAAAATAATTTAGTGTGGGCATCTTGCCCCCATGGATGTACTAGATATCTCCAGTAAAGATCCTCAAATCCTTACCTCACCCTTACAAAATCGGCATTTCCTGAAAAGTCTACTTAATAATAACGGAAGCGGCTGTATTGTATAGTTGGGGTTTCAGGGGGAGGTAAGGAGATTAAACATTGAAGTAATTAGGGTTTGCTGAAAAAGCCTTTTTAAGAAGCATAGGAGTAGGTAGGGAGGTGGCATGTAACCTCCCTAAATAAGAACAGGGAATGTATAGAGGAGGTAGTCGGATATATTTGTTCCTTAATTTTTCTGGTATGGGAGCGCCCAAAATACTAATCTTTTTCAGCTTGAAGGACCGAAAAGCAGGTAGTTTGTTCGACAAAAAAAAGGTCAAGACTTTTATGTATTGCTATTTAATTAGCAAGCCCTAATTATGAATTTATAAACATATACTATATATATAGCGATCCGTGTATAGGTTGTGGAAATTAAAAAACTAGAAAGAAATTCCAAAACTCTTGCCCATTCAGTATTATGCTCAAACCTATTCTAAAAAAGTGACAGGATTTTTGACATATAGCAGTCGAAGTATAGCACTACGGGTAAGTAAAAAGTCAGAAGTAATCTCTGACTGAATTTCAGCATTTAGTAATGTCCTAACCTTTGCTTCGACTGCTATAAATAAAATAGCAATCCTTAAGAATAGAAAATAAATTTTAAAAGTTGCATGAAAATGGCGATATAGTTGATATTTTCTTGGAGTTTTACTCCGTAAATTCACATAATTAACTACTCCTTTTTAATAATTATGTTCCCAGTAAAAACAGAAAATTTAAGCACTACAATCAAAAAAATTATGAAGTGATCAGGAACAACTTGACATGTGACAAAAATTAATATCGCTTCTGATGAAAGTCACTTTTTTGTAGCAGAAATATCAATATAATTAAATTTAAGTCTAAAGAAGTTAATTAGAGAGAACAACTAACGAACAAATGTACTCTTAGAGTCTATAGTTAATAAGCTCCAGTATAAGCGATCGCGTAGATCCACTTATTCTAGGTAGTTAGCACTAGTCAGGAAATATAACTATAGCAAATGCCAACTTCTTATAAATTAGGCATTTTATCCATAGGCTATCACTAAGAGCAGCCTCTCTTTACCTGGAGTAACTAAGATGATCACTAAGTCAGTAACTTATCCTTACACTGAAAAGCAACTGCAATCTAATAACTTGCAGGCTGAGTTTCCTGAAGATTTAGAGCAAATTACTAATCAATTAACAATGGAAAATGGAAAAGTAGATAATGCTCAAACAAACACTAACTCTGGTAATAAAGATTTAATACGTTTATACCTCCAAGAAATTGGGCAAGTTGATTTGCTAGAAAGAGATCAAGAAGTTTCTGCAGCTCAAAAAGTCCAAAATTATATACAGTTATTGGAGTTACGCAACAAAGCAGCTAAACAAGAAAAAGAAATTCAGTGTTATGTTGAGTTGATGACGATTTATGATCGTCTGACAGCTCATTTAGGACATAAACCATCATTTGAGCGGTGGGTACAGGCAGGAAATGTATCTATGGTAGAACTCAAACAGATTATAGCTGCAGGAAAACTTCGCTGGGCAGAGTTCACAGGTTTAAGTGTAAAAGAACTTGAGCAAATTCAAACTGAAGGTATCAAAGCCAGGAATCACATGATTAATGCTAACTTGCGCTTGGTAGTGTCTGTAGCGAAAAAGTATCAAAATCGTGGTCTAGAACTTTTAGATTTAATCCAAGAAGGTACTTTAGGGTTAGAAAGAGCTGTTGAAAAATTTGACCCACGGCGGGGGTATCGATTCAGCACTTATGCTTACTGGTGGATTCGTCAGGGAATTACAAGAGCGATCGCGACTCAAAGTAGGACAATTCGCTTACCTATCCACATTACCGAAAAGTTAAACAGAATAAAAAAAGCACAACGAAAAATTTTTCAAGAAAAAGGACATACAGCCAAAGTTGAAGAAATTGCTAGAGAACTAAAAATGACACCTGCCCAAGTTCGAGCAGTGTTAGCAAAAGTTCCACATTCGGTTTCTCTAGAAACTAAAGTCGGTAGTGATAAAGATACTGAATTAGGGGAACTTATAGAAACTGAAGGTCCTTCTCCAGAAGAAACATTAATCCGAGAGTCTCTGATACAAGCGTTAAAAAAATTGCTATTAGATTTAACTCAACGGGAAAGGTCTGTAATTTCAATGCGTTATGGTTTAGAAGATGGTCATCCCTACTCTTTATCAGAAATTGGGCATGCATTAAACCTTTCTCGGGAACGAGTCCGTCAAATTGAAATAAAGGCTCTACATAAGTTGCGTCAACCAAAACATCGTCATCAAGTACAGGATTATTTAGAAGTTTTGACCTAGGAAGGTAACACACTACTAATAAGTGGTTGTTTATACTCTGGAAAAATACCATACCATACCAATTGAGTACCATAACTACATTCAGGTGGAAAGCCTTCTGGTGAGAGGTAGGTCAAATCCCTTAACTTTGCTAGGATACCAGTGGTTTTTCTTGTAGTTACCAGCTTTAAACTTGATGACTTGAGACGGTTGACGGCAGGACTTAAACTTGGCTCTACCGCCATTAGCTATAGCTTGTTTTTGAACATCTACAGCATCGGCGACCGCTTCTTGTAATTGATGCCAGGACAATTCTTTAATCCAATTTGGGCGTTCGGCATCACGAGCTAACTTTTGCAAATCGTAAGCACTTGCCTGACTGCCATCTCTGAGTAGGGCAAGAGTCCAGTTGTAGAGTCAACGGCTTGCATAAGCGATAACTGGCTTACAATAGAGATTTTCTTCATCAATGTAGAATTGTCACTGGTTTCCTGGAGTTCTGATGCTGTCAAGCTTTCATTCATTGTTTCATCGTCATTGAGTGCTGATGTTGACACCATAATATTCTGCCACCTATTTTGGCGTAACATACTTTTTCATATTTCCACGTTCAAAAACCAAAAGAACTTAACCTTTGGCAACCAGAAAAACGATGCATTTTGGCTATTCTATTTCTCCTACTTCCTTAGTCTGCTAGCCTCTTATCCCTTGTGATTGGTTGATGAATTTCCCCTAACATAACTTTAGCTTTTGCTCCTGTAACTTCTGGCAAATTACAGGGAATTTCTAAGGAACGCCAATAAGCTAGAATTGCAAAAGCGATCGCTTCTTTAAAATCTACATCTACACCTACTTCAGCAGTGGTTATTACTGGTATTGGTGCTAATAAATTCTCTATCCGTTTTTTCAAAAAAAAATTATGACTACCACCACCACATAATAATATTTGGTCTGGCAAATTTGGTAAGAAATTTCTATAGCTATGATTAATTGAAGCTGCTGTTAATTCTGTAAGAGTTGCCAATATATCAGCAGCACTTAAATTATATTTTTCCCCATCAGCAAAACAGTTCAATAAATAGTCCTTACCAAATAATTCTCGACCCGTAGACTTTGGGGGTCTCTGTTGGAAAAAGTCTTGTTTTAACCATGTTTCTACCAACTCTTGGCATGGTTTTCCACTGGCTGCCCATTCTCCATTTTTGTCGTAGGTTTTACTTCCTTGAGAAAGCTGTTGTACTGCTAAATCTAATAATGTATTACTTGGTCCCGTGTCCCAACCTAAAACTCTTTGAGTAGATGCTAAACTTGTTACTAATTTTTCTTCTTCTTGACTTTTGATTTCCCTTATATAATCCTCTAAAGGGAGGTTTGAATTTTCACTTTCCCAAAATGGTTTATTTTTTAGGTAAGTGACATTACCAATTCCACCCAAATTTTGTACGCATCGAGCATATTTAGGATGGCTCAGTAAATGAACATCGACACAAGGAACTAGGGGAGCACCCTGACCTCCAGCAGCAATATCAGCCGCCCTAAAATTACTAATGGTAGGAATTCTAGTTAAATTAGCAATTACTTCACCACGGCCTAACTGTAAACTATAGGCTAATGGTTGAGATAATGGACGATGGTAAACGGTCTGACCATGAGACCCAATCAGGTCTGCCCCATTACCATATTTTTTATTAATTGTCAATGCTGCTGTAGCAAATTCCTGGGCAATAGTATCATCAAGTTTAGCTAACTCAGCCATTGAGAGAGATGCACCCAAACAAACATCAAGAATTTGCGATCGCAAATTCTCTGAGTAAGGATAAGTAGCTCCTACAAGAAGTTCAACGGTTAAATTTGTTTGGCCACCAACAATATCAACAAAAGCTGTATCGATACCATCAGCTGAAGTACCACTAATTAAACCAATAACCTTGGTCATTTTTCCATTTCCAAAGTAACAATCAGAACTGTAATATTATCATTGCCTCCTTTTTCCTTAGCAGTATCTACTAATTCTTGAGCAATAGTTTGAGTATCTTGATTAGAACTTAATATAGAAGCAATAATGGAATCAGATAATTCTTCTGTCAATCCATCACTACAGAGTAAGAGGCGATCGCTCGGTTGAATATCTAGAGGTAAGATATCTATCTTACCCATATCCTCCCTACCTAAACATTGGGAAAGCACATGACGCCAAGGATGAGTTCTAGCTTGATCTAAAGTTATAGTATTACTTTTCACAGCCTCAGCTACCAAGGTTTGGTCCTCTGTACATTGCTCTAGTATTTCGTCTCGAAGTCTATAGAGACGAGAGTCACCCACATTTGCACACCAAGGTTTTTGCCCTCGGAAAATAGCCACCACTGCTGTTGTACCCATATCTGACCGTTCAGGATGTTCTTGCTGGTCATCTAGGATAGCCTTATTTGCTTTAATTAAGGCATTTTCTAACAACTGAGTTGATTTAATAGAATTGTGCCAATGGCTAAAAAGATAAGTCTTAATTACTTCTGTAGCTATCCTGCTCGCTTCTTGGCCACCACTGTGTCCTCCCATACCATCAGCAACAATAAAAAATTTGCCTTCAGGATCTATATAATAAGAATCTTGATTAATTGAGCGAACACTACCTGTATCAGTAATGCCTGCGAACTCCAGTTTCATAGTATAACTTAGTTCAGTTATTTTAGTCCAATTTTTAGATTTATTATCCACCTAGATATAATTAATATCTTACTATAATTTCGTTTAAAATCCTGTATTACAAAGCTTCATTGGTTACCAACCCCAATCTAAACGTTAACTGTCTAGTCTACTCTATTAAATTCTATAAGTCTAAGCCTTTCCCCAATAGTGAGAAAAGTTGGTTGGCATTGAGAACAATAATATTGTCAACAACATTATTGTTTTTTTCATGGCCATGAGGAAACTCATGGCCATACAGAGGACTTTTCATAAGAATTAAAGACATTCTGGGTAATTGCTTAACCTATCATTTCTACACTGTCATTATGCAATATCCAAATAATCAGACTTGAAAATTGATTTTTTGATGAAAAGCTACTTTATCGAAATCTTCCTAATACCTGATACCTTTTGCATAACCCCCTTACTATTGTAAACCAAATTTAGTATAACTAATCGATTTTTTCTCAGTGGAGGAAATTTTGCTTAGAGAGATACAGTCAAATACTTTAAGGATATTGTTACAATATTTAACAAGAGTCGTTAAATTTTTCTTAAATTTTATGAATTTAGAAATAATATCATCTGGGACTAGCCAAAAAAACTTTAATTCAAACAGCAATGAATTAGACATAGTAGAAGTTGAGGGAACGCAAGTAATAAATATAGATCCAGAAATACCCAAATCTCAAAATCCTCCAGAGACATTAGAAGACGATACCTTACGCTATGATCCAGAGAAAATTGAAGCCTTTTACAGCAAACGTCCTTTGCAAGTCTGGAAACGTCGAATTAGCATCTTATGGACTTTTATGTTATTTGGTGTTAAGTTGTGGTTGGACAAAGTTACTGGTAACTCCACTAAAAATGAAACAAAACGGGCAATCTCCTTAAGAGAAATCTTGACAAATTTCGGTCCTGCCTTTATTAAAGTAGGACAAGCTCTATCTACTCGACCAGATTTAGCTTCTCCAACATATTTAGAAGAGTTGACCAAATTACAGGATCAATTACCACCTTTTCCCAATGAAGTTGCTTATCATTTTATAGAAGAAGAATTAGGTTTTCTTCCAAAAGAAATTTATACAGAATTAACACCAAATCCCATTGCTGCTGCTTCCCTTGGACAAGTATATAAAGGCAAACTAAAAACAGGTGAAACAGTAGCAGTAAAAGTACAACGTCCTGGTTTAGCAGAAAGTATTGCTTTAGACATTTATATATTAAGAACACTAGCTATTTGGGCAAATAAAAATATTCAGCGACTTCGTAGTGATTTAGTTGCCATAATGGATGAGTTTGGCACAAGAATATTTGAGGAAATGGATTACACTCAAGAAGGTCGAAATGCCGAAAAATTTAAACAACTCTACGGTCATCTGAAAGATATTTATGTTCCTAAAATTTATTGGCAATATACAGGTCGTCGTGTATTGACAATGGAGTGGATAACTGGTACCAAGCTGACTAATTTGGAAGCTGTAAAAGCCAAAAATATTGATGCGAAGTATATGATAGAAATTGGTGTACAATGTTCTTTGAGACAGTTATTAGAACATGGTTTTTTTCATGCGGATCCTCACCCTGGTAATTTATTAGCCAGTCCAGATGGTAAACTAGTTTATCTAGATTTTGGCATGATGAGTCAGGTTAAACCTTATCAGCGATATGGTTTATTAGAAGCAGTGGTACACTTGGTAAATCGTGATTTTGAAGCTTTAGCTCAGGATTATGTAAAGCTAGAATTTTTGACGCCAGAAACTGATTTAACTCCTATTATCTCAGCATTAGCTGGTGTATTTAATGATGCTCTTGGTGCAAGTGTGGCAGAACTTAATTTTAAGAGTATTACAGACCAGTTGTCGGCTTTAATGTATGAATATCCATTCCGGGTACCTGCTTATTATGCTTTGATTATTCGTTCTTTGGTAACTTTGGAAGGTATTGCTATTAATGTTGATCCTAATTTTAAAGTGTTGAGTAAAGCTTATCCTTATGTAGCAAAACGTTTATTAACTGACCCTGCTCCTGAGTTGAGAACTTCTCTAAAAGATTTACTTTTTAAAGATGGTGATTTTCGTTGGAATAGATTAGAAAATTTATTAAAAAATGCTAGTAATAGTGATGATTATGATATTAGCAAAGTGTTAGATCAAGCTCTAGATTTCTTATTGTCTGAACGGGGAGATTTTATTCGTGTTCGTTTAGTTGAAGAACTTATTAATAGTCTGGATTTGGCATCGATAAATACATTTGTTAATGTAAGAACTAAAGTAAGTGAATGGTTAGGCCTGAAAGCAGCAAAAACTTCAGTTACTACATCTAGAAATCCAGTAGAGGAAAAGAGAGTAGAACATATTACAAATATCTGGCAAATTATTCAAGATACTCCTGGCTTTAATGCTATGCAGTTAGTACAGTTGGCACCAAATATATTAGGTAAACCAGAGATGCAAAAAATTGGGCAACAAGTAGCAGGTGGTTTGACTCAACGGGCGATCGCTCGTTTGGTTCGTCAAGTATTACTATCTTCGGAGCATTCTAATGGTAATGGCAATGGTAATAGCAATGGTCATCACTCAAAGAGTCAACCTCAATTTTCTTTGCCTGTTTCTTCTAGCTAAGTTAATATTAATTTGTTAATAATTAATAATTAATATTTGGTTGTTAGTAGCAAATTTTTCTACTGGCAACTAATTTTTTTATGAGAAAAAGTTACAGCAGATTTTGAGCAAATAATCTCACGGGGTGACAAGTAAGCTTATACACCCAGACAATAAACTGAGTTTATTATCTTTCAGAAAATTTCGTCAATTACATCTAGTTTCTGTTATAGTCCTAGCAGATTCCACGTATTTTATATTAGGAGGATGTTATGAGTAGTATACTTCCTGTAGTTTTTGTATGGTTTATTTCATTATTTGGTGCTTGTTTAGGTATTATTATCGGAGGTACTATTGGAGGAATAGTCGGTGCAATTACTAGGTTAATTACTAAGTTTAGATGTACAATGAGAATATTTAATGCAGCTACTTTTACCTCACTTTTAACTACAATTATTTTTATTATTATATCTCATAAAAAAATTCAACCTCTAAATTGTTCTGATGGTTTAGAAGGAGTATATCTTTGTTTAAGTCCATTATTTATTCCTTTTTGGGGAGCTATAATTGGAGGTATGCTGGGCTCATTTATCGGAGTATTATTGGAAATATACAGAAAACAATATCATTAAATTACTATTGCTTTTGCTGTAATTCATGAGAATTCTTGTAGTATTAAATTTTAGGATTTATAAGTTGAAAGCTAAGAATTAAGCCAATTAATTTTGAATAAAAAAAGATGAAGTTCAACCGTCGTCATTTCTTAATTTCTCTTAGTAGCGGATTAGGATTAGTATTTTATTCCTGTAAAAATTTACAGCAAACTAAAACTACGGACATCAGAAATATTAATTCTCAAATTATTGAAAATTCTACTGTTTCTTCTTCAGAAGTTCCTACTCCGTTAGGACCAGCTCCAAAAGGAATGTTTGCTCCTAAGCGAGGAGATATTAGACTTGTAATTATTAGCGATTTAAATAGTAGTTATGGCTCCACAAGTTATCAAATACAAGTCGAAAAAACTATTCCTTTAATTCCTGAATGGCAGCCAGATTTATTACTTTGTGCAGGTGATATGATTGCCGGACAAAAACTGTCACTTACTGAAGAAAATATTCAAGCTATGTGGAATGGTTTTGACCGCTATCTTGCTATACCATTACGTCAATTAAAGCAACCTTTTGGTATTACCATAGGCAATCATGATGCTTCAGGTTATTTAAAAAAATCTGGGGATGGTTATATCTATGAAAAAGAACGCAGACAAGCAGAAATTTATTGGAGAAAACATCAAAATGATTTAAATATAAATTTTTTAGAAGCAGATGGATTTCCTTTTTATTATAGTTTTATCCATAAAGAAATTTTTTATTTAATTTGGGATGCTTCTACATTTGATATTCCTACTAAACAATTAAAATGGGCAGAAAAAAGTCTTGCAAGTAGTCAAGCACAAAACGCAAAAATGCGAATTGTGATGGGTCATTTACCTCTTTATGCTGTGGGAGTTGGTAGAAATAAATTTGGTGATGTTTTAAATAAAGCTGAGGAGTTACAAACTCTGTTAGAAAAATATAATGTATATCTATATATTAGCGGTCATCATCATGCTTATTTCCCTGGTTATAAAGGCAATTTAAAATTGCTGCATGCTGGTGCTTTAGGTAGCGGACCTCGTGTTTTACTGAATAGTAATTTACCCCCGGGAAATACTTTGACTGTTTTGGACATTGACCTAGAGCAAGATAAGAGTTTTTATACTACTTATGACATGAAAACTATGACAGTTTTTAATCCGAAAGAATTGCCAGAAAAAATTACTGGTTTCAATGGCTGGGTTTTGCGAGAACCAGAAGCAGTGTTGCTTAGTTAACAAAGGTTGAGATAAATTGAGATACTGTTATTAAATAACTTTTTCTAATCTACCATGGCAACAATTAACGATAATTACCTCAAACTTAAAGCAGGATACTTATTCCCGGAAATAGCTAGACGGGTTAATACATTTGCTGAAGCACACCCGGAAGCCCAAATTATAAAATTGGGTATTGGGGATGTAACCGAACCATTGCCAGAAGCTTGTATTCAGGCCATGACTAAAGCTGTAGCAGAAATGGGCGATCGCTCAACTTTTAAGGGATATGGCCCAGAGCAAGGT
>JAKQYG010000086.1 GCA_023356515.1 Trichodesmium sp. MAG_R04
CATTGATTTTGACTTTTAAGGGACGGGCCATAAATACTTTGGCGATCGCTCTACAATTTTCTTCACTATTATATATTATTAACTTATATTAAGCGCAGCTTCATAGAGAATTGGTATCAGGGTTTAATCTAGATGTATCCAGAGTCAGCTCATCTTAACAATCATTGACGAATAGCATCTTTTCTGATATGATTCTCCTGACAGGTTTTTAGATTAATTTAGTAAGGAAAATACATTCCAATTGTTAAGCTGTGAAAACTGATAATATGAAATTCAATTGTTTGTCTAATTCCTTGAAAAGCTTGTATTGCAAGCAGGTCATAAAAATATTTATTTGTCAATAAAATTTTAGATGAGCTTGTCCTGGATGTATCAAAATTATAAAACTATGATTTTTTTTATTTATTCTAGGCAAAAAATAATTATTATGCAAAATCATAAGTTCATTTTTCTTGGTGGTTTACACAGAAGTGGAACATCTTTACTGTTTAAATGTTTACGAGAACATCCTCAAATGAGCGGTTTTAAAAATACAAAAGCTGTGGAGGATGAAGGGCAACACTTACAGTCAGTTTATCCTCCAGCAATAACTTTTGGTGGACCTGGACGTTTTGGCTTTAATCAAGGATCATTTATGGATGAAAATTCTGAATTAGCAACTTCAGAAAATGGAGAAAAATTGCTTCATCAATGGGAAAAATATTGGGATATTCAACAACCTGTTTTACTAGAAAAATCTCCACCAAATCTAGTACGAACTCGCTTTCTACAAAAGTTATTTCCCAACTCATTTTTTATTGTTGTCTTGAGACACCCCATAGCAGTTTCTTATGCAACAAAAAAATGGTGCAAACAACCACTTCATTCTTTAGTAGAACATTGGCTAAGATGTTATGAAAAATTTGAATTGGATCGAGTCAATTTGCAGAATGTTGTGGCATTCAAATATGAAAATTTTGTGGCAAATCCTCAAGTTATTTTGAGTAAAATATATTCTTTTGTAGAGTTAGAAAATTTTCCTCTCAATATAGAAGTTCTTTCTAATGTCAATAATAAATATTTTTCTCGTTGGCATGAGCTTAAAGGCCATAAAATCAAAAGTTTGTATGCTATTTATGTGGAGTCAAGATTTGAGCAAAGAATTAATAAATTTGGCTACAGTCTGAAAAATTTAGAAACAATAGAATAAAAGAAAAATTTATATATAGCAATCCCCGGGTAGGTTGCGACAAAATTCCATACTGAAAAAGTTTTGGGAAATTGAATATTTGACCATCCGCAAAAAACTTAAATAGCTACTTAACTACTTTAAAAGAACTGCAAAGATAATAAAAAAGTAATCCTGAAATTTTTGGTAAGTAAGCCAAATATCTTCAACAGGATTTTGCTCCGGAGCATTTGGAGCAAATTTTGTAAGATCATTTTTACTGCTAAGGCCCTTTTAATTTCTTTGGACTATGTATGTTTGATTAATAAAATCATTTAGTTCATCTATAGCAATTCCCTTTTAGGTTGTAACAATTCAAAAACTAGAAATAAACTCCGAAAGTTTTACCCATTGCCTATTGCCTATTCTTTATTCCCAAAAAGCGGCAAGATTTTTGACACAAATAAAATAGGATTGATATATAATATTTGTTTTTTGTCTTTTTCTTAGATCTGTTATTCTTACTATTATATCTGTTGCGACCAATATGGGATTACTATATCTAAAATCTAAACTTTATTAGATCAGCATTTATAACGGAAAACACTAAGCTGTTGTGATAGAAATCACGTAAACTTTATCGACAGCATCAACAATATAGTAAGATATATTATAGTAACTTAATTTATTATAATAGTGTTCTGGACAGTACAAAGTTCTGCTAAAAAAAGATTTACTGCCCAGGCTGAAAGTATTATTGAAGAACGTTTACAGAGCCTACAGCTATCAATAGAGAGTTTCTGACCTAGAGATCGCTGAAAGCCTTAGCTAGCAATAGTTATTCCAAGAACTACCCACTGTCTAGTAGTGTTATTTTTGCAATAAATATGGGCAAAATTAAAGGTAGTAGGTTAACTGCTAGATGGTAATTATTTAGGGTTTGCTGATTAAACCTAAAAGCATTTACAGATAAAGGTTTTAACCTTTTTTGCGCACAACAAGGTACAAACTTTTTACTCCCTTAAGCTCAAAGCTCAAAATGTGAGGATTTTGAGCAGACAAGGGCAGAAAATTGAGGGACAAATATATCCGAATTACATCTTCTGTAACTCACATTCCTCCTGTACTTCGCCAATCCGAAGGCTCCTCTGCCTGAGTTCTACCCTTACCCATACGACTTATTCAGCAAACCCTATATTAACAGGACTTACATATTGCTTCTATATATAGTGTATTTTTGATAATTTTTTCCGATATTTACACTACAATTAGTGTCTTTGCGTAAGTCCTGATTAAATAAAAAATGTCACAGACTAGGGAAGAATCTATGTCTTACCAAAGAGTATTAAAAACTATCAAAATTATAGTTATAAATATCAGAAAAAAATCAAGGCTACTAACTAAGGGATTAGCAAAAGCAATAGGGCAAAAAAAGACAACTCTGGTTAGCAGTTTCAAGACTTCTAATGCAGGGTTTGTACTGCCGACAGTTACAATGGTTTTGTTGGTGGTAGTATTGCTGACAGTCGCTATATTACTTCGATCTTTTGATAGATTGGAAACAGCTCGTAACGTTAAAGTTAGCGAGCAAGCTCTAAGTGCAGCTACTCCTGCTCTTGATCGGGCTAAAGCTAAAATTCAGTATCTACTTCAAGAAGACCCTACTTTACCCCGACAAACACCGTCAGATGATGTTCTTTACTCAACTCTAACTATAGAACCAGATAGGTATAATTTTGCGGATGAAGACCGCTTAAGTGTAAATTATGACCTGGATGAAAATAATACAATAGAACCTGAGGGTATTAATGCGGGTCAACTTGAAGATGACGAAGAAATTAAAACTGCATGGAGATTTCCTGTTGATACAGACAACAATGGAGTATTCGACAGTTATACAATCTACAGTATTTTATTCCGTACCCCACCTCGTGACAACAGTATATTTACTAGAGAAAGAAAACCTCTTGAAGCGAGAACTGCACCAATGCTACCTCTGGGAGTGTTGCAAAATCAAGATTGTGTCGGAGCTTTAGGTAGTAGTGCTAGTTTGGTAGGAGACTCTGGTTGGTACAAAGGAAATGGTAAGTTACTCAAAAGTTTTTTTGTTTATACTGTAACTGTTCCTATTACAAACCCTGGTGATGATGAAGAAAAGTTTTCAGGAACAACAGGTATTGCTGCTTTAGAATATCAAGAGGATTGGACAAGAATCCCTCTGACTAACAACGCTGTAGTGTATGAAGATGATTTGGAAATATCTCCCGGTCCTGATTTTCGGATTAATGGCAGGATATTAACAAACAGCAATTTAGTGGTTTCACCTTTTCGTAACGATTTACATATATATCAGGTAAGTGGTAAAAATTCTTGCTTTTATGAAGCTGAAAATAGCAAGATAATTGTTGGGGGCAACGTTGTGAATGGGATGTCTGGTAATAACAAGAACCGAAATCGTGTAGATATAGATCTATTTCAAGGTAGTGGGAGTGCTGTAATAACCGACCAAATTAGTACCACAAATCAGTCTGTTGAGCAAAATTCATTTTTAACTCTCTACAACAATGATGCCTATGAAAGACGAATTGCTACTCTAGTAAACGATCAAATGGACAAAGCTGAGACGGAGGATCCTCAAGAAGAAGTTACGTCTAAAGTAAATAAAAAGATGGTAGATGAAGGAACTACGGATGCAACAAGAAGAGATGAAATACGTCGCGAGGAAATAGAAAATTACTTCCGTGATCGAACTCGAAAAGTACCTTTTGCTGAAGTACCTGCTGGTTCTGTAGAATCTTTAGATGGCAAGACTCCAACAGGTAGTGATGATAGTCTTCGACCACCAAATGACTGGATGTTTCCCACAGATGGTAGTAGTGAAGAGGGTGCACAATCGGGCCCGACAAGTCTAACCTTACGGCTAGCTCAACTAGAAGCTCAACCACCAGACGATGAAGATTCTAATCGCCCAGAAAAGTACCTTGGCGATCGCATACTTGTAGGTAACAACCTACCGGCTAAACGGTGGGACAGTTCCATCGGAGAATTTGTAAATACAGTACAAAAAGTAGACGGTACAGAAACATGGACTGACTCAGAAGTTGTTCGTACTCGTGAACCTCGTGTAACGACACTACCTAGCGTTGGTACTACTAACCGCAATGGTTTTTGGGAAAGGGCAGCAGCTCAAGTACCTGAAGCTTCCCTAGATGGTATCGGTGGTTTGCGTGTAGTAACAGGGGCAGGAATCTATCAGCGTACTAACTCTTTTCTACCACCTCCAGTACCACCTGGAAATACCTATGATGACCTAGCAACTACCGGAGTCACTGAACAATATACATTTGTCTGGCCGGATAGTATGCCAATGTCACCAGGTCCTATAGTGTATGACAATGCAAATGCTGCTGGGGGAGGATGGCAGAATATTGCAGATTTTCCTCCAGGTTCTACAAGACCTACAAAGGGCGACTTGCAGATGCGTGCAACAGTATTGTATCACTACGCACAAGATCCCATTGACTCAAATGACGTTCCTGTAGACAATGGTCAACAACCTATTGCTTGTATTAGTAGTTATTATGACCCAACAAATAGTACAACTGCTCTAAATGAAAATGGATTACCTTGGAATACAGATGACGATGGTGGATCAAACAATGGTATAGTTTACCCACCACCAACAACAGCTAGACCAACAAGTGCGACTTTTAACGATAGTACAGGTTTATTTTCTGGTACGACTCCAACTGAATTGGCAGAACAAGCAAATATGGTTTTCCCAAATGGTAGATTTGCTAATGAACCTTTACGCAGAGCTTTAACAAGATTATCTGATACTGGGGACCTGACCTTAGAAGAACAGGCAGCTATAGATTCTGCTTTGTGTTCTCTAGATATATTAGCAGGTACATTGACCCCTACAACAACCCCCTCTCCTGGAGTCAATATCAATCATGGTGTCATTAAGGAAGTCACGCTATTGGATGCTAGACAAATAAAAGCAATAGATGCTGATGATCAAAGCACTTCTAATGATGAAACTTTTACCCTCAACAGCAGTCTGACAAGTCCAGCAAATTTAACGACAAATTATGATTTGGCAGTAGAAGAACGGCAACCTTTGGAGATTCGTTTGACTCAATTAGATTTAGGTCAAATGAGAAATCAGGCGATATCTTTTGATGCTTCTGTAACAACAGGGCCATCGCCAGAATATTTACTGCCAAATAGTGGTATTATCTATGCTACCCGTGATGATGCTCTACCTGATAGAAGCGATCGTAGCGAAAACCAAACCAATAACGCAATTGATGAAGAGAGTAGTATCTTGATTAGTCCGGCGGATTATAAATTAGACCCAACCCGTCGTCCTAATGGAATAATGTTAATCAACGGTCAACATCTAGCTAGAAATGATGGTGATGATAATGGTCAAAATGATGATGGTGTAAGCACTATAGATATAGATGATATTATTAAAGAAAAAGGCTTGACCTTGGTCAGTAATTTGCCAGTCTATATCCAAGGTACATTTAATCCTCACATTGAAGAAGAATTCAATCAGAGTTTACAGCAGAGTAATTGGAGTAATTTTTACACTCGTACTGGCATAAATCCCAATTTTGCTTGTCGCCCTGGAGACCCAAGGATTGCTGGTTGTACAACAGGGGATACGTGGCGCCCGGCAACTGTAATAGCTGATGCTATCACAGTTCTGTCTCAGAATAATGACAATCTAGGTTTAGGTTTTCGTTCTGGTTTTCGTGATGAGGGAGATTTTGACCTCAGAAATAATGCTGGTAATTTGGAAATTGTGGGCGCTTTTAACCCATTTTTAGGGAATTTAGATGAAACAACAGCAGGTGATTTGAATAGTGACGGCGACAGTACAGATATTGGCGAAGGAGTATTAGGTTTCGATGTAGATGGAGATGGGGTTATCACAAATGCCAATATTACTGTTGCTGGTGCTCGTAGGTTAAATGGTTTCTATGGTAATAACTTTGTCACAAATGGTTTGAGTAGTGGTGCTTTTAACGTTACAGGTACTACAGTTAACCAAGTAACCTATGACACTACAACAGGGAATCCCAGTTTAACACCAATTACAGATAATGATTATGTAGCCACCAATGGTACTATTATTAACAGCTCTTACTTCAATAACTATGTCACACCTGTTCAGCGGCGAGGTTCTTTTCCAGAATATGTTATGGAGATTTGCCGTAAACTACCTGTCTCCTCTTGTCAACCTCAAGATTGGGTGGTAGGCTACGATACAGAAGAAGATGTTAGAGCAAGTGACTTAATACCGGCAACCTCACCAGGAACCTCACCAGCAACCTCGAATTTGAACTTGTTAGGCGCAGGTACCACGGCTCGTCCTGCACGAGTCCCAAGTGATCGCCGTTATCCACGCCGTGTAGCATTCTTACGTTATCCATATGACCATCCTAACACACCAAATCAATTGAGGTTAGATGCAAATAATGTAGCAATTCCACTAGGAATAAATGATAGTGGTGAAGTTGATTATTATCCTTATACTGATGAAGATATTCAAATAGATACAAGTACTCGTAAGTTTGACCCCGAAGATGGAACGAACACACCATTTCCTGCTGGTGTACCAAGCAATGCTAACAATGCTCTATGGTTTAAAACCACTAGTAATTATGCCACTCCTACTAAGGATGGTAATTATGGTAATGGTAGTGATAAACGTTTGTTTTATTTGACTTCATTAGTATCCACTGCTTCAAACCTAGGAACTATTCAACAACCTCAATTAGTGCCTGTATTACAATACCATGTACCAAAAAGCACACCGTCAGCTAGTTCTACTAAGATACCAAATGATAACAATAAGCAGCTAATAAACCGTGGATGGCTACAAAAAGCTGCTGGAGATACGACATTTAACCTAGTAGTAGGTTCTGGTGATGTACCGCCGCGCACTGGCGGGAATACAGGAGAAACTAATGGTGGTTTGCAAAACTTACCACGCTTCCTAGAAAATTGGTCGCGAAACAATGGGCAAAACACTGAAATTATAGGTACATTTATTCAATTAAGCCGTAGTGCTTATGCTACTGCACCTTATATACATACTTCCCCCAATCCAAGCAATAGTCAGAATGGTGCAAACAGTATTTTTGGTTACTCTGGCTTATATAACATTAATAACGGTAGTGGTAGAATTCCATTTTTTCTACCACCTAACCGTACCTGGGGATTTGATGTAGGTCTGCTTTCCCAGTCTCCCGACTACTTTTCTCAACAATTGAGTGCCCAGAATTCAAATGCGGAACCAGACAAGTATTATCGGGAAGTCAGTTCTGATGATCCTTGGATACAAACATTGTTGTGTTCTAAGATATCAAATGGTGAAAATGATAAGAACGCTGTTGATGGCGAAATACGTCCAACAGATTTTTGTAGCAGTAAAACTGGAGGTTAATAATGATTAAGTTCGGAAAAATTCTAAAATTCCAATCGTCAGAATCAGGCTATACTATTATGGAAGGCTTGGTGGCGATGATTATGGTATCATTCTTGATGAGCGCAGTTGCACCTATTATTGCCTTCTCGGTTGGGACGCGGGTGCAGGCGCGAATGATAGAACTTGCAGCACAAGCGGCAAGGAGCTATATTGATGCAGTTAGAAAAGGGCAACTCAACCCTCCAAACGGGTTTGCTGACGATACAGAATTGACAGCGGACGCTTTGGAGGAATGTCGGCAAATTAATGAAGACAATGAACTACAATATTGCCAACCTCAACTAATAGTCAATACGTCTGGAGAATTTTATTGTGTAGATAATAATGATGATAATAAATGTACTCCCGATAGTCTCACAGATATGATGGTCTATGGAGCAATTAATTTAACAAACACTAGAAATGATTATAAAAACCAAATCGAAGAAGCAACTTCAGAGCAAAAGCAACAACTTGGCTATAGACTACAGGTCAGGGTATATAGGGCTAAAGCCTTTTTAAACGGTGTGACACTATCTAATAAGGGTGTACCATTTACTGTCAATAATTCTGGTTTGGCAACTAGAGATGGTGAGAAAGAAAGACCTCTATTTGTAACAGAAACAGAGATAGCTCCAACACAAAACTTATTTCAAAATTATAAAAATCGCATAGAACAGTAGGATAAATTACTTGACTAAAAGAGGAAAAAATGAAAACTTTACTCAACTCATTTCTCAAAAAACGATACTCAAAAAAGCGATCGCCTTTGTTCCCCCCTAACGCTGGCTTAACAATGATTGAACTACTAGTAGGCACCGTTATTGCTACTATAATCATTGTACCAATGTTGACTTTTGTAGTGGATATGCTCAACCGAGATGTGAGGGAACAAGCAAAGACAAACAGTGAACAGGAACTACAAGCAGCAGTTGACTATATTGCTCAGGATATTAGTCAGGCATTTTATATTTACAGTAATAGTGGTGTTAATACAATTAAAGATCAACTTCCACATAGCGATGATGATACAAAAACTCCTATTTTGGTTTTTTGGAAGAGAGAGCTTGTTGAAAAGGCACTTAATTTCTCGCTCAATATATGTGACTCAGATGATTGCAATGATACTTTTGTCTTATCATTAGTTACTTACTATCTAATAAATGATAATAATACTACATGGTGTCAGCCATCGGGTGGTAATTGTCCTAAGCGCATAGCTAGGTTTCAAATACAGGATGGGGTAAAAGTACAAAATAGCTATATTTGTGGTTCTAATGGTAGAGATAGTAGTATATGTAGCACTGATCAACAGACAACATTTATGCGAGACTTAGGCTATGAAGACTATCAAAGTAATCCTGAAGACTGGACTAAAGCAGATGATGAAACCTACACTAATAATCTAATTGTATTAGTTAATTACATACAAGATTTTAAACTAAACTCAGTAAACAATAATGAACTAGCTAAAATTACAATTCAAGGTGATGCCCTACGTCGTATTAAAACAAGCGATACTAACTGTAGTGATTCTCCCACATATTGTCCAAAAGCAACTGCCCAAGTAGGAGCACGTAGTGGCTTAGGAACATCACAATAAACATTAAACCATTAAACCATTTGTAAGAATAAAAAGCTAATATGAAACCTCTGAATTTATTAAAAATGTTACCACAAAATCAGCCCCAACCATCGACTGTCGGTTTTACCATGTTTGAATTAATGATAGTAATACTGATCATAGGAATATTGAGTGCGATCGCTGTTCCTGGTTGGAATTCTTTTATCAACAACCAACGCACCCGCACAGTAAATGATGGGGTACTTCGAGCGTTGAGGTCAGCACAGAGTGATGCTAAGTTTAAAAAGAAAGGTATAACTGTTATTTTTCAAGGCCAAGACAGTGATCCACCAAGAGATCCACCAGTAGTTAGCATTGATAATATAGATGAGATATTAAATGCCAATGGTGAAATTAAAGCAGGAATGGTTGAGTTAGCTACAGGTAAATGCGCTAATGATGATTGTAGTAATGGTTTTACCACTGATACAAATACAAATATTATTTTTAATAACCAGGGTGTTATTGAAGAAGAGGACAGCCTTCCTTTTGCAGTAACAACAGCTATAGCAGAGGGAAAAGGTGCAAAAAGGTGTATCATAGTTCAAACTATTCTTGGTAGTATGAGAGCTGCTGAAGGTGATCAGTGTCCACAACCTGATGATTGGTAGAAAACTACATAACTATCAAAAGTAATTCTATAGTTGAATTTAAGTGCTTGTTCGATTTCTTCGATTGAGTAACGCCTTTGCCCTGACGGGGTTTTGATTGCTTTGATTTTGCATTTTTCTTCCCATCGTCTGAGACTTGAGACTGCAACTCCAAGGATGGAGGCTGCTTCTTTGGGTCTGACATATTTCATCTGAAACATTGATTTTTTCGATCTTATGCACGATTTATTACTTTTTGAGCGCAATACAAAGAAAATTAATGATTTGTTACAAACTCTATGCATACCACAAAACAACTGCCTTATCAAAACCACTTCTGGTTAATGACAGGGCAAATTTTTTTATGTTCAAAAACATCACCCTGTTTTATGCGGCCCTTCCCGTTGTCATTAAGTACACCCACGGAAGCAAGATGCCCGCACTACATGATTTTTACCATTTACCCTGTATATCATTAGCCCCAAATTTGCTGTATATAATAGAATTCTATATTTGATATTAAATTATTAATGATTAATTACTCAAATAGTAAATTTAAGATATAAATATTAAATAATATAATATCGGGGGTGAAAATGAACATACAAACATCGCTATCCGTAAAATCAACTATTATTAAAAATTTTCATATAAATCTCTCAGAAAAATTACTTGAGTCATCAACAGCGGGATATAGTTTTATAGAGGCAATGTTTGTTGTTCTAATTGTAGGTATTTTGGCAGCGATCGCCGCCCCCGGATGGTTAGGTTTTATCAACAACCAACGCCTCCGCACTTCCAACAACAAGATATATCAAGTAATTTTCAAAGCTCGACGCAAGGCGATGGGAGATAAAACAGCTTGGCAAGCAAGTTTCCAAGAAACTACCAATGTTATTGGTCAGCCGGTTATTAAGTGGGCAATACATAAAGCAGCGATCGCTCCCAACAATATCCCTGCCTCAACCTGGGAATATTTAGAACCTGGTATTGAGATAGACGACAAGGGAAAAAATGACAAAGGCAAATATGAAACTACTCTTCGGATAGTTAAACCGGATACTAATACAGTTACTACAGATAGAACAGACCCCATTTACCGCGCCCTTTTTAACTACAAAGGTTGTCCAGTTTATTTCCCCACCGATCAATGTACCCAAACTAGCTTACAAGCAAAAGGGCGTATTGCTATTAAACCTCAAAACCAAGACAAACCTAAAAGGTGCGTAATTATTTCTACTTTATTAGGAGCGATAAGAACTGGAGAAGACCACGCCAAAGATGACGATGGAAAATACTGTTATTGACAGCTCTGAGCTCTGTACTTCCTATACTTGGAATTTGCTGCATGTTATGGCAATCAAATATTGGACGTAGACATAGCTAAGTCTTAAAACTTGCTCCGATATTATAGCAACGTGCGCTGGTATATTTACATGGTACAAGTTGCTACTAATGTAATATACGTAAAAGTATTGGTAGATAGTAGCGTAAAATTGTACTACACTTAAATGCGATAGTAATATGTA
>JAKQYG010000087.1 GCA_023356515.1 Trichodesmium sp. MAG_R04
TGTCCAACAGCTTGATTTTGCCATCCATTGCCTCTAACTAAAAACTTCCGTTCTATCTCTATTGCCATTTTAATACTTCATAAATCCTTAGAATTAACATTTAAAATAATGATTATAATCACAATGGGATAATGGGAGTAGTTTTGGTGCTGACCATAGCAGAATTACTAGCACAATATCTAGATTAGAATTTTTTTGATGCAAGCTCTTTTCATCCCCAAACTAATATCAAAAAAAAAATAATTAATGGAATTGCTTTAACTCCCCAACCGAGAATGAGAATAAACTCTCACGCTCTCTCTTCCTTGCACAGGAGATCACTGGGATAAAAGACGGGGGTTTGTGCCCAATCCGCCCTAGATTTTATATTTTAATTATATGTACAATCATTGTAATGACAGATGTATAGATAAAGGATGATTCTCTATGTTATTAAAGTACAAGTACAAGCTAAAACTCTAAAAAAGTGATAAGAGTTATTATTGCTAATTGGTTTGGTTAAAATTAGCCAAAGAGTAATATACAGCACTTTCTGTTGTTATGAGATAAACCTACGCGGGGAAGATGCCCGTATTATAGAATTTTCACCATATTTGCTCAAAATTTGCTGTAACTACCCTTATAACCTAATAGGAAAAACCTTTCCTTTACTTCATAAAACGACTAGCCATTCCCATAACATCAGCAATATCAACATCCCCATCTCCATCAGCATCCAAAAAACTATTTAAAACATTATTAGATGCTTCTTCAGAATTTTGAGTACCATTACCAGTTTTTAATAAATTAAGAATTACCGGAACCAAAGTAGGTAGTAAACTTTGAATTTTTGAAACATCAAAACCTGTTTTTTCAGATATACTTTGAATAATATTACTAATTTGATTAGAGGAAAATAGAGAAGTAACCGCATCATCATTAGGAGTTGTACCCGCAAATTGATTGATAATTTCTTGAACTCCTGTACTACCTGACTCTTCTCGTTTTTGTTGCAAAGCTGAACGTACATGACCACCCAAAATACCCATAGCAGCTTGAGTTAAGTCTGTACTTCCTTCTTGATTACTACTTAATTGCTGTACCGTATTAAGAATACTGCTCAATTGGTTACTACTACCCTCTTGATTAGGATTATTAATAGCACCGAGAATGTTATTGAAAAGTCCCATATTTTTTAACTCTAATTGGTAAAAGGCTTAGAAAGTATTTTGGCATCATTAAGCTGCCAACAGGTATTAACGGGTCAAGCCAACCACATTTATTAAACTTTTATTAGCACATAGCATGCCTATAGACTCAGTATATCTTTGTTTTTTAATTAAGTCAATATACTTTGTTATGAGGATGTGAGGACTTAGGCAGAAACGTAGTTTATCTAAAAAATTTGGTGCTTTTAACAACAAGCAATCAGGGCTATAAGGCTAGTTTATTGGTTGATTTGCGTAAATTCTAACTAGAGTAGGTTGACATACTTCCCAATCGGTTTCGTATTGTTTTTGTTTGGTTTTCACGAATTATTTCAGTAGATAATTTGTGTAGAAAATCTATTCTTTCTTTGCTAATCAGTGTTTTTGTCCCAATACTCAATATTGGATATATAGGGTACTTAAATCTTGCTTTCATAGAATGACTTTTGAAGCAAAAAGCATGATCGTATAGTCTGCGGAAAAAAATAAACTAAAAAGTAGCCCTAGAAGGGCGAGGCTTTAAACCCAATTTTTAGGTAAAACCTCAACATTGATTACTTTTAATGTCCTAGATCCCTTGGGAGAGAACAGGGGTCTTCAACCAGCGTTGAGATAAAATAAAGTTGCCCACATAAGGACAAGGTTTTCAACCTAAATTACTTTCTAAAAAAGTTTCTACTTCCTTAGCAGTAGGTTGAGCCGTAATTGCTCCTAGTTTAGTAGCGGTTAGGGACCCCACAGCACTAGCATAAGTAACAATTTGTTTTGCTACTTCTGGCTGCTGTAAACGGCGAACACCATATTGGCGCAATTGATGTATAAAACCTGCTACAAATCCATCTCCTGAACCAGTAGTATCTACCACATTCACTGAAAAAGCAGGTACCTTTCCTTCATTTTCTGACAAGTAATAAGCGCAGCCTTGACTACCTGCAGTTACTAATATACCTTCTACTGAATCTAATCTATAAGTAATTACACTAGGATCAGTAGAATCAAATAGCCACTCTGCTTCTTCTAGAGAAAGCTTGACAAAATCTACTCTTTTTAGTAGGGAATATATAAGTGCTTTAGCATCATCAGGATTAGGCCAAAATGAAGGACGCCAATTGACATCTACCATAATTTGAAGGTGATGTTGGTCAGCAAAATCAAGGGCTTGATAAATAGTTTGTCTTGTTTCAGGATAAGCTAGTCCTAGAGTTCCTAAGATTAAAAAATCACCATTCAAAAACAAAGATTCTGGTAGAAGTTCAGCTTTGAGGTGGGTATCGGCAAACTCTGTTGTTGGGAGTTTTCCAAAACCAGCAAATTTGCGTTCCCCAGTTTTAGAACGTAATACATAGACCTTTCGTGTTGGTGCATAAGAATGTTCCTGAATACCTGAAGAATCTACCCCAATCTCCTCTAAAAGTTGTACCAGTCTTTTGCCTTCTGCATCCTTACCTACAGAACTAATCAAGGCGGCAGAAGTACCTAACTTGACTAAACCACAGGCCACATTAGCAGGTGCGCCACCCGGATAAGTTGTCCAAGAATCCACTTGATTTAAAGTTTTCTCAGGTTGGTCGGCTAGACAATCAAATAAAATTTCACCGAGGCAAATAGAATTGGGATAGGTCATATTGATTTGAGTCTGGTTTAAAGATATAAATCGGAAAAAAATGAAAAATAATCTATAATTTTGACTGCTACAAAAATCAAAAATTTCTTTATATATCTCAATAATAAAAATTACAAAAAGAAATTTATTTCACTTTCTGGAGGCTTTCCTGTCGTTTTTCTACTTAATATAGATTTCATTCACGTAATTTTTGTCAAGATATCCCTTATTCATCTCACACCAAGTCCCAGATGATAGTGTAAGATTCAAGGGCAACTTCGGCTAAAATTATAATTAGGTAGATATACATTATATATAGGAGTAGGCAAAATTATAGGCAAAATCTATGACTGGTTTTAAGTCTCAAACCCATACACCCCTTTCTGAAAGAGAACTACAAGTTCTGGAGCTAGTAGCAGATGGGTTAACTAATGAAAAAATAGCCGAGAAGCTAGAAATTAGCAAGCGAACAGTAGATAACCATGTTAGCAATATTCTCAGTAAAACTTCAACTCATAATCGAGTCGAGCTTGTTCGCTGGGCTTTACAGTGGGGCAAAGTATGTTTGGATAGTATCAATTGCTGTGATTTGAAATCCTCCCCACCCTAAAGGCATGGAGATTCCTGGCGAGTCATAGCTCCGATGCGGGTTTGAAGCCTCATAGGCTGCCGCTTCCTTGGTGGTATGTCTTGGGCTGGCCTACGCATCCATTTAAAGTCTCGAAATGCCCTCCCACAACTTACCAAAAATTTAGGCAAATTCATCTTGAAAATGCTATATGTAGGGGCGAATGTCATTCACCATCACTGGATATAGTTTCTGTCTGTAAGTTCTGATCTATTGGTAAGTCCAGTTATTAATTCTGGAGTTTAGACTAAATTATAGTTGGCCTGAAACTTGCCCAGGGAGAATAGGGGCATTAGCTAAATTAATTAAAATCCTTCAATCATAAGCATTGTAATGACTTTTAAGTCAGTTTTCCTCAGCCTATGCTATGGGTTAATTAAGCGATCGCAAGACTTTGGGAGTAGTTTGAATAATGCAGCCCTAACCCAAACTCACCAAAAAAGACGAATACAGGACTTACGCAAAATATGAAAATATACACCATCTGTAGGAGTTAACGGCCGTTAACCCCTACCAGATATAGTTGCTCTGCGTAAGTCCTAAAATAATATCTATCACTTATTCCATGCCCAAAGCTTATATTATGCTTTGGTTCTAAGTTTCAATTTTTCCTTCCTTCTGAGTAGATTATTTGAAGACCCCAAAATTTAGTCTAAACTCCAGTTCATTAGGTCTTGCTGATTAAATGTTAAAGGATTGACACATAAAAGTCTTAGCCTTTTTTGTCGAAAAAACTACCTGGAGAATTATAGTAATATTACTAATGCTCCTCAGGTAGTAGATTAAACCAAGAGTAGTTTTTACAATGGTAAATACTTAGAATGAAGACAGCCAAACAAAAACAACAACGTTATCAAATTAGCTGCAAGGGACTCCCTCTGGCAGTTTATCAAGAAGTAGCAGCTCATTTACGCCAAGTAGGGAAAGTACAAGTGGGTTTATTTTCTCCTCCTTCCTCAGAGTTATTTGACTATAACAAAAGCCAAGTAGGAGGTTTGTGGTTAGAGTATTCTGAAGATGCTGAAGATGCTATTTATCAAAAAGTAAACCAAATACTAGCCTATTATGAGGAAATATTTGGTTATTGGGAAGAAAATTTAGATGATAGCTAGTCAAACATCAGGAACTTTCATTATTCGAGGATACTGAATAAAATAGGATTGCTATATGTCTGGAAAGTATATTGTTTATAAGTACAATTAAGCCTGCTTTATTGGCAAGATTGGTGTTCTTTATATTATTAGTAACCTCTTTTGATTTTTTAATCATATATTGGTTAAGGAACAACCTAAATCATTACATAAAATTATCAATTAGGGAATAGAGAATAAAGATTGTATAACCCTAATGGAGATTATGCTGGGACAAATCGAAATCTTGATTAGAGTCGGCGATGGAGAAAAGTTCGGTTTACTCCTAACGCAATGGAAAGGTACTGATAACCGAAATAACTATGGCAAGACACAAACGAGTGCTAATTTTAGGTGGTATTGAGGATAGCTGGAAACTAACAAGGTTAGCCTCTACTATACCAGGATTCGAGGTGATTAATTCTCTTGCTGGTCGCACTTGTCGGTCTATTATCAGATTCAAACCCACACGAGTTGGCGGTTTTGGTGGTTTGTCTGGCTTGAAAAACTATCTACGAGACCAAAAAATAGATTTGCTAATTGACGCTACCCATCCTTTTGCATCCAAAATTTCGTGCAATGCAGCGATCGCTACTTCAGAACTAAAAATTCCTCATTTAATGTTGGTTCGTCCTGCTTGGAAAAAGATTGAAAGTGATCGTTGGTTAGAAGTTGAAAGTAACGAAGTTGCTGCCAAGGTTTTACCAGAATTAGCTTCACGAATATTTCTGAGTATTGGTAGACAAGAACTGGCAAGTTATACTCACCTTAAAGACCTCTGGTTTCTGATGCGGATGATTGAATCACCCCAACCATATAGTTCAGTACCCCCCGGAAAGATACTGACTGAGCGGGGACCTTTTTCTCTGGGAGAAGAGCGATCGCTTTTGCAAAAATATCAAATTGAGACAATAGTCAGTAAAAATAGTGGTGGTAATGCTACTTACCCTAAGATTGTTGCTGCACGAGAATTAAGTATTCCAGTGGTAATGATACAGCGTCCGTCTCTTCCTGAAGGAGACCAGGTCAGTGATGTAGAAAGTGCAGTTTCTTGGCTCAGAAATTATATTGATTAATTAGGGTTTGCTGATTAAATGTAAAAGCATTGACATATAACCCACATTCCGCACTTCTTAACATTAAATTGATAAGTTTTATTAATCTATCGCCCCGAATGCTATCCCTGAAAACCTTATAGCTATGAGCATCGGTTTTCACTGTCATGAAGAACTGTAACTTATTTTCTCATAAAAAATTAGTTATTAATATTATAGTAGTTACAAATAAGAACCAGCAGTAGAATAGGGGGAAGAATTAACTTTTTGGATTATGGCTTACAGCATACCAGAAGCAACACTGGATGACATTGTTAGACTGTACGGAACTTAATTGTAATGACTATAAGTTCTAGAAGGAAGGTTTTTCCTATGAGTCTATTTGAAAGTGTAAATATACATAAAGATGTATGAATATCTGCGGAATATGGGATAAAGTTAACTTCTTTAATTTGTTGGCTCAAATTCTGATGATAATTCATGTATCCTTTTGTGCTACATAATGAAGCACGAGATATGGGGCTAAACTTTCTAAAACTTTCACAACTGCTATAGAACTCTGTTCCGCTGCGCGATCGCAATTACTTTACTTAGCAACCAACCTTTCTAGCCTCTTAAAAGAGGCTTTTTCTCTTTTTTTATACTTTTTTTTCCGGTGTTTTTAATAATTTCAACTTTTAGTTGAATAAATGATGATAATCGAAAATTATCATCAATTTTTCTTGAATAACAAAGCAATCATTTTCAGACTTTTTCAGCAAGCCCTAACTAATATCAAAAATGTGATAACCCCATGCAGGTAAATCCAAATATAGACCTCGTGAAATTAACTTATCTCCTAAGCGATCATAACTAATATCACTCATTAAATCTTGCAGTCGATACTTTTCACCTCTGAGACTCTCAAATGGTAAAAGAGTGTAACATTGCCCTTGTTCAGAAGCATAGTTAACAGTTATCAACAACAGTCGCTCATCTTTTCCTTCCCAGGCAAAAGCAATAAAATTATTCCATGTTAAATTTCCTTCCCATGCAGGTACACATTGAAGTAATTGCCAATTTCCCTCTCGGACAATATCCAGAGCCAAACAATCTAATAATTGATGGTAGAATCTCTCTAGGTTGGTAACAGTAGCTTGTTGAGGAGCATAACATAAGTGCATTGAAATTTTCTGAGACCAACCTTGTAACTGACCTTGATGGAAAAAACGCAAACCAGGGGTAAAATAAGTCAAAATAGCAGCAGCTTGATGAACTCTTGATGGGAAAGCTGCATTTGCTCTAAGCTCATCGTGATTTTCTATAAACCGTGCCAATTTACTTTGAAAGTTAATATCAGCATAAAGATGTTCTCTAACTGGGGTTGCCTGTTGTTCCCGGAGTCGATCATATAAGCGTTTGTCATAAGTGTAGTCAAATCCTAACTGTTGCAGTTCCCACTCTAAATTCCAATACACTTCTGCTATAAAAAGAAAATCTGGATATTGCTGTTTAACTTGGGCAATAGCATCAGACCAAAACGGTTGTATTGGAACGCCCCAAGTCTGCTCAAAAATATCTGGCAGTATTAGCATTGCCATATCACAGCGAACGCCATCACACAACTGGGCAATATTGAGTAACTGTGCTAACATCGCTTTTTGTAATTTGGGGTTGCCGTAGTTCAGTTGTAAAGTATCAGGCCAACCAGGAAAATAAGGATCTCTTCCATGAGCAAATATCTGGCTACCTGCTGACAATTGTACTTCTATATAGTTGTGGGGTTCTCGTTCGATATCATCTTGGGTTCCCTGAATATAAAAGTCAGGATTTGCTTGTACCCAAGAATAGTCAAGGGCAGTTTGGTTGGGGACAAAATCTAGTAGAAGTTTTAGTCCCCGTTGATGGAGGCGATCGCACAACCTCAACATAGCTGAACTATTACCTAGATTTTGATGGATTTGATAAGCAGTTATAGCAAAACAGGACCCACAAATATAGTCTTCTTGGAAGTCATCACCAAAAAGTTCTATCGCTTCCTTTCGCCAACCAGGATTTCTGCGAGAGATATCTTGCCCCATTATTCCTGTTTGCCAAACTCCTAAAAAGTACACCCAATCAAATCCTGTCTTTGCTATTTTATCTAGTTCATAATCAGGAATATCATCTAAGGTAGCACGATAACCCAACTCTTGAGATAATTTGTTTAGCCAAACACGGGTATTTATTTGATATAGGGAAGGATTAATCATATAAGCAATATTATCTCCAGTTGACACAACAACATTATTAAAATAGGCATCTCCAAAAATTGGGAAAGTATTTCTGTCAGTTTACTTTAGCTTCTTTAATAATTGCCAAAAATTTTTGGTATTGAGATTTTATACTAAAATTAACGTTTCTATTCTTAGCCTAACTAAACCACATCTTGTTAGAGTTACTTTTTCATAATTACTATCTTTTAAGAACCTTTCTCTGACCAATCGAAATATTTTTACCAAGCTAATCGCATGTTCCGAAAATATTCTTTTCTTAGCTTTTTTCTTGTTTTATAGTTTTTTTGCGGTATCGTGGCTCTTTTTACTTTGAGAGTTTTGTGGCCTGCGTTCATCCAACTTTCGATACACATCCCGCAAATCAATATTATGGTGAGCTAGAGCAACTAAAGTGTGATAAAATAAGTCTGCCACTTCTGCCGCGATCGCCTCTTTCTCATCATCTTTGCAAGCCATTACAACTTCTGCCGACTCTTCCCCGATTTTTTTGAGAATTTTATTATCTCCTCCAGCAAATAATTTGCAAGTATAGGAACCTTCCTGGGGATGGTCTCGGCGATCATTAATCACATCAAAAAGTTGAGACAACATATCTGCAGGTGGTTTCACAACCTCCCCATCCACCAGATGAAAACAACTCCTGTCCCCTTTATGACAAGCAATATCTCCAACCTGCTCCACTCCAACTAATAAAGTATCGTTATCACAGTCGTAGCGCATCCACTTAATATTTTGAAAATGACCAGAAGTCGCCCCCTTATGCCAAAACTCTTGCCGAGAACGACTCCAAAACCAAGTTTGCTCAGTTTCAAGAGTTTTTTGTAATGATTCCTGGTTCATCCAAGCCATCATTAACACTGTACCATCCAGATAATCTTGAATAATAGCGGGTACAAGTCCCTGTTCATTGTAACAAACCTGCTCCACTGGAATTGATTGACTTAAACCTAATGTTTGAGAGATAGACATAGTGTATGTAAAAAAAAATGTTTGTATACTCGGAGTTTAAGATATTTTATTAGTGCTTTCTAAATTTGTGAAGTATCTAGCAGCAGTGGGCTTAAATTTGTATTTTTTATACTAAATTTCTTACTTAAATTTTATATTTCTAAATATTATTAGTTGGAGCAAATACTTAATAAAATGGTAACTTCGGTTATGAAGAAAAGTTATTTTTGATAGTTGATAACTTTAGCAAGACCTTTAAGAATTCGTATTACACAACGTCCCTAATTATAGTAAAAACTTTTATGCACCCATATAGCTGTGATTGATAAGTCCTAATTTAGTGAAATTTCATTTTTATAATTCTATCACAAAACATATACATTGTCAAAAAAAATGCTCAAACTTAGGCGGAAAAATAATTATAAGCATTTTTAATTGTTACTAGTGACAATTGCTAAAGAATAAGGGCTTTGAAGATTTTTTCAATTATAAAGGGACAAGTTTATTAATTTGGTGATAATATGAAATCCGTTCTGCTAAACTTACGAAAGCTTACTAAAACCGAAGTTTGAGCCTTGGAAGCAAGCTTCCTACTTCCCTAAAGACCACTGCCCTATGGGTTGTAAACTATCTTTTCCAAAGGCTTAAAATCGGCGAAAACTCTACCTACTGATTTTTGTCAAACGTTTAAGATGGACTATCTATCATGATAAATCTTGAAAAGAAATATGTTTAAGTATCTTTAAGGTAAGATTTAAGGTTCTATTTTTACCCCCATATTGGGATTGAAATAAGGAAAGTAAATTAAATTAAGACCGGAATTTATGGTTTTTGCTTGGGAAACCTCTTGAGCGTAATTAACTTTCTCCGGCCTTATTTTGTTTCCATTCCTAAAGACAAATTAAGGAGAGTAAAATTGGTAGTTACTACGCTAAATACCACTAAATCCGAAGAAATTTTTGCAGTAGCCCAAAAACTTATGCCTGGGGGAGTTAGTTCTCCGGTCAGAGCATTCAAATCTGTTGGTGGCCAACCAATTGTATTTGACAAAGTTAAGGGAGCTTACATTTGGGATGTCGATGGCAATAAGTATATTGACTATGTTGGAACTTGGGGGCCTGCTATTTGTGGTCATGCTCACCCAGAAGTATTAAACGCTCTGAAAGAAGTTCTGGAAAAGGGCACAAGTTTTGGTGCCCCCTGCGCTTTAGAAAATACCTTGGCCGAAATGGTGATTGATGCTGTACCAAGCATCGAAATGGTCCGCTTTGTCAACTCTGGTACAGAAGCTTGTATGGCTGTACTCCGTTTGATGCGAGCTTTTACAGGTAGAGATAAAGTAATTAAATTTGAGGGTTGTTATCATGGCCATGCTGATATGTTTCTCGTCAAAGCTGGCTCCGGTGTAGCAACTCTCGGTCTACCAGATTCTCCTGGAGTACCTAAGTCTGTGACTAGTAATACTTTAACTGCTCCTTACAATGATTTAGAGGGAGTTAAGCAACTATTTGCCGACAACCCTGGCCAAATTTCTGGCGTTATTCTCGAACCCGTGGTCGGCAACTCTGGATTTATTGCCCCAGATGCAGGTTTCTTGGAAGGGTTACGGATGATTACAGAAGAAAACGGTGCATTACTTGTGTTTGATGAAGTAATGACTGGCTTCCGTATTGCTTATGGTGGGGCTCAGGAAAAATTCCAAGTTACTCCAGATTTGACAACTTTAGGAAAAATTATTGGTGGTGGTCTACCTGTCGGAGCTTATGGTGGTCGTCAGGATATTATGTCGATGGTCGCTCCAGCAGGTCCAATGTATCAAGCAGGTACTCTTTCTGGTAATCCTTTGGCTATGACTGCTGGTATTAAAACTCTGGAATTACTTCAGAAACCAGGTACTTATGAGCAGTTGAATCAAGTCACAAAAAGGCTTGCTGATGGATTATTAGATATTGCTAAAGAAACTGATCATGCTATTTGTGGTGGGCATATTAGTGCAATGTTTGGTATCTTTTTCCAAAAAGGACCAGTTCATAATTATGAATATGCAAAAAACTCTGATTTGAGCAAATTTAGCAAGTTCCACCGTGGAATGTTGGAGCGCGGAATTTATTTGGCTCCTTCTCAGTTTGAAGCAGGATTTACTTCTCTAGCCCATACAGAAGAGGATATTGACCAAACTTTAGCTGCGGCAAAAGAAGTTATATCCAGTCTTTAACATACTTTTTACATTGAGCTTACAAAGGCAAAGCGTGATTCTTCATTCCAGGAGACCCTGGCCATATTTGTGAGGTAAGGTGATGTCCTCACTCTATGTTGATAGTAATCCTACTTACCCCCGTCTCCTCCTATAAGTTATCCCTAATAAGGAGCTTCTGAAAACTTCGTGAAAAGTTATCCCTTCGCTAGATGGAGAATAGGGAGAGGACTTATACCAAATCCGCCTTAGTGAGAGGGTATTTTTTAAAGTTACAGCCTTTAACT
>JAKQYG010000088.1 GCA_023356515.1 Trichodesmium sp. MAG_R04
CAAAACAAAAATTTTGTGCATCAGAAATATTTCTAATGCTTCTGGGTTATATTGGATACCTTCAGTCCGATGAAATTGGTGGGGTACAAGCATTGCAGTATAACGAGACAGCTCTCCCTCCTTCCAGTTGAGCAAAAATGGCACCCAGGGATAACAACTATCTAAACGGATAAACCATAAACGTACTTCTGGAATTTCTGAAAGTTCTCTGGGATCTTGGGGGTCTTGCTGATATTGGATAGCAAAATTGAGCCCTTGTTCAGTAGAGGCGATCGCCCCTTCATTGAATATGGGAGAAATTATACTGTCAAATGGGGATAAATCTAAGTTATGGATCTGTTCAGTATTTAGAGTGATTGTAATTGTCATCCTAGCTTATGAGAAGGCTGTAATTAATATATTAAGGTATAATTTTAGCTTAAACTAGCAAACCCTTAACCTCGATAACCTCCCTGGTCATACTTGAGAAAAAAACAAGTTAAAATTTTCCTTTGGAGGTATTATAAAGCGCTCTAGGTGATGGAAAAGGCCAAAAAATTTATTTCAGCAAATTATCCTCACCTGCTTAAAAATTATTATCATTTGCAGAATAAATTTCGTTATGTCATTAGAAAATTCACAACAAAAAAACCTGGAGGCAAGTTCTGATAGCTCTTCTGAAAATGGAGCAAACGGCGACAATAGTAATTCTCTAGTAAAAACAGAAGCAGTAAATACTTCTTCACAACCTGTAGAGGAAAACCAACACAATAATTCAGAAGTTGAACAAAAAAAAAATTCCCCAAAATTAACAGTATCTCAACCAAAAAAAAGCAAAAAAAATTATTGGGGATGGCAACTAATGTGGTGGAGTATTGCAGCTAGCTTTGGGATTACCGGTGGTACAGCACTTATGTGGTTACTAGTTAACCCTCCCCAGCCAAACTGCGAAAAAATTTCTCCATTATCAGCAGATGGAAAACGACTTTACTGTGCTAACAAAGCTGCCGAGTCACGCAACCTAGAAGAGTTGGAAAAAGCTTTAAATTTAGTAGAAAGTTGGCCAGAAGAACACCCCCTCTATCAACTAGGTGAACAAATGACAGGAGAATGGACAAAGTTAATTATCTTTGTTGCTTATCAAAAGATTAGAGAAGGGAATTTACAGGGAGCTCTAGATGCAGTAGCGAAAATTCCGAAAGATAGTCCAGCTTACCCCAGGGTAGACGAGGCAGTAGGAGATTGGAAGAAACAATGGGCAGAAGGTCAGTCTTTTTATGACAAAGCGATAGAAGCTTTAAAGGCTATGAATTGGAATCAAGCTTCTGATTACTCCTTGACTATGTCAAAACTAGATAATGTTTACTGGCAAACTACTAGATATAGAGAATTATTACAGCGCATTGTATTGGAAAAAAAGGCTTGGCAAGTTCTTAAAGATGCTCGTTATTTGATATATAGAGAAACAGTAAACGAATATGAAGAAGCAATCGCTTTAGCTAACAAAATAGACCCCAATCTTTACATTCGAGCAGAAGCTGATAAAGATATTTATCAGTGGGTTAGTACTTTAATCGAAATTGCCACTGAACATATAGAAGCAAAAGATATAAAAGGAGCAATAGCAGCCGTGAAATATATTCCTTCAGGGCATAAACTGAAAAAAAAAGCCCAAGATTTAATATTACTCGGCCATGCTCAAGGGGCAACTTGGAAGAAATTTGAGGGAGGGTCTCAAATTAAAAATATAGTAGCTTTAATAGAAGGAAAAGCTATAGCAGCTCAGATAACTTCAGATAGCCCATATTATAAACAAGCTCAAACTCAAATTAAGCAGCTCCAAAAACAGTTAGAGGATTTAACTCGTATTCAGCTAGCTCAGGCGATCGCCAGGATTGGTCAACCACCAGGATTACAATTGGCGATAGACCAAGCTCAAATGGTTGGCCTGAAACAACCAAAACGAATCCAAGCTCAAACCTTGATTGCTAAGTGGCGCAAAGATCTTCTCAAGATAGAAGATCGGCCTTATGTAACTTTAGCTAAGCAGTTAGCGAAACAAGAGACTGTTGATGGTTATAATTTAGCAATTAAACAAGCTAGTTATGTTGCCTTGGAGCGTCCACTGAGAATAGAAGCTCAAACTCTAATAGCTGAGTGGAATAAGCGAGTACAAATCATAGAAGATTCACCATTATTAGCAGAAGCTAGAGCTTTAGCAAAAGAAGGAAACCTTGGCAAAGCTATTGATGTTGCATATCGGGTAGAACAGGGTCGTGCTTTATATAACGAAGCTCAGGATGAAATTTATAAATGGACTACAGAGCTACAAATTGCCCAAGATCGGCCAATTCTTAATCAAGCCTATAGCCTAGCTAAACAAGGTAGTTTGACTGCTGCTATTAACACAGCTTATCAAATTGGCTATGGACGTGCTTTGTATTATGAAGCTCGAGATGCTATATCTCGTTGGGAATCTGAACTAGATGCTATATGGGCAGCACAACAAGCGGAAAAAGCTCGGAGACAGCAACAATACCAACCAGCACAAGAACAAACATATTATTCACCAGCTCCGCAGAGGTCTTATTCTCCTGCCCCTAGTCGTCAATATTATTCCTCTCCCAGTCCTTCATATTATTCGCCAGCTCCACAGAGGTCTTATTCTTCTACCCCAGATTCACCCCCAGTAATAGCACCTGGTGGTTCAGATGCCTATCTATTTCAAGAATAATTAAGGTTAAATGCAGATATTCAAGAGACTTTCAGTTTAATTTTTACTGGTTACTATATTCCTAAATCCCACATTCCGCAAGTCAAGTTGTTACATTAAAAATAGTATAAGAATCAGTAGCTTAGTAAGTATTTATACTATATATATCTTATTAATTAACCTTTCTCATTCGTCAAACTTTCAGGATAATATTAAGCATAGATACTTACTTAATTGTTTGCTTTTATTGACCACTATAATTTTTTCTTAACTTCTGATCTGGACTTTGAGATTTTTTAAACCGAAAATGGATCCAAACCCAAAAACTTTTGATTCAAGGTAAAAATATCACTGTATAAGGTTTTGAAATTATTTTTAACTTATTTTCTCCGAAAGTCCAGTTGCTTTATACTACATTTTGTCGTGTGGAATATAGGTTAAATATCTTAAGCAAAAAAAATTTATGAATAGTGAATCAGCATTAAAATTGCTGCTCATTGATAATGACCCTATCTTTCGGATGGGGTTAAAGTTTTCCTGTGAGCAGTTTTCAGACATAGAAATAGCAATTGAGACAGAAGTAAGTTCAGAAGTCTTAAAAATAATTCAAAATTTAAATATACAAGATAATAATTTTTTAGTAATTCTAGATATAGAAACTAATAATTTGCTTTCTCAAACTACAGAGGAAATTAGAATTTCTGGACTTGGCTTTTGTCAACAGCTTAAAATTTTGTTCCCCGAGTTGCGAATATTATTATTGACATATCTACAAGATAGCCTATTATTGACACGGGCAAGAAAACTAGGTGTCAATGGTTATTGCCCAAAAGGAATTAGTATTTCTGAGTTAGTAATTATTATTAGACAAATAGCAAATGGCAAATCTTATTGGGAAAAGGTTCCTGGCGTTAAAACTATACAAGAAAACTCTGAAAAAATAGCAAATTCAAGTTCAATAGTTCAAATAAAATTTTTTTTTAATACTATTGTTAATAACTTCTGTAAATCTGGAATAAAACAAATAGATTATTCTCTTTTAGAAGTAATATCTCAACTCAATGAAAGAGAAAAAAATTTAGATAGAAATAATTTAATCTCTCTACTTAATGTGGCAATAACTTCTGGGCAACGCCGAGAACTGCTAACAGCCAGATGGATACTTAGTCAATTATCAAATCAATCTTGTAATACTCATAAGCAACAAAAAAAAATAGATTTCAATAGAGATAATTTTTTCAAATTACAACTACAAAATATTACAAAGGTACAAACCAATAAAATAATTAATTCAGTTAATAATGATTTGGAAACTTTTCTAAATAAAAGTACAAAAGTTATTTATCAAACTTCTGCTGAAGCAGTCAAAGTACAAACAGCATTATTTGAAGAAACAATCGCTAAACTAAATTCTAATTTAATCAACTTCAGTGAATTACCAATGGAAATTGATATATTGCGAGGCTATAAGAAACAAGAACTAATTTATATTACTTTATCTAAATTTGAATATATTCTTGATAAGCTACGTAGCACTTCTATTATGAAGGAAGAAATACCAAGAAAAAAATATGAAATCATACATCATTTGTGGGAATTAACAAGTCAAGTTTTCTTCAATGAAGACTATCAACCAGAAATCACTAATAGTATAGGAACTTTAAATTATTTTTCAGAAAAAATGAAATTAGAAGTGATGCCAATATTATTAAATGAATCAGATAATGTACATAAGTTTATTCTTGATAAAATTCCTTTAGTTGAAGAATTAATAGCTTACTTATTATTTGAAGTTCCTTTGCTAGTTGATAATGTATCTTTTGCTGTAGGTACTCCTGAAGCTATGGAACGGTCTGAAGCCTTACTGCAAAATTTATTAATTTCAGTTGCTAACGGTGTTCTCCAACCTTTATTAAATAATTTTGCCCATGTAGAAGAAATTAAAGAATATTTTTATGACCAGCAATTATTATCAACACGAGATATTGAAAAGTTCCGTAATCGCTTATCTTGGAAATATCTTATACAACAATATATAGGGGAACCAAAAGCAATTTTTGAGAGTAACTTTTTCTTGTTTGTATTAAATGAACGCGGGATCAAAAGAATATCTATTTATTCACCCCGTAGACATGAATTAGAAAAACTATCAGGGATTCCATTGACATTAACATTGCTTTTAGAAGCTCGCGATGCAATAGCTCCTGGTATTAGAGCAACTGTTTCTTTTATTGGCAGTGGAATTGTGTATTTATTAACTCAAGTAATTGGACGTGGTATAGGTTTAATTGGAAGAGGTATTATTCAGGGTGTGGGCAATTCTTTTCAAGATATTAAATTTGGTAAAAATAATAAGATGAGAGAATAAAGAAGAAACCACCCAGAAAACAGACGGCAGAGAGATAGTATCTAGGATGTTAAAACATAATATCTGCACAAAAATATGTAGTATGAAACTATAAATCAAAAGTCAAAAGTAAATTACATTCCAGATTTATGTGGTACAACTAATATAGGTAAATATTTTATGTTTGCTCCCTATCATGTTGTGTATCTTTCCTATTCCCTATTCCCTAAAAATGAAAAAATATAGACTCTCTCAAACACACCTAAATTTACTTACAACTTGTCCTCGCAAATTTCAACATCTCTACCTGGATAATTTAAGTCTACCATCAACACCCATAGAACAAGAAAGACTAAATTGGGGTAGTCAGTTTCACTTATTAATGCAACAAAGAGAACTAGGATTACCAATAGAATCTTTAATGCTAGAAAATCAAGAAATGCAGCATAGTTTTGACAATTTTTTCCAGGCTGCACCAGAAATATTAAATTCTGACACTCAGGATGATTTAATATTGCGTCAAGCTGAACATAATCGCAGCATTAATTTTAATGGGTATATTCTGAACGTTATTTATGACTTATTAATTTGTAATTTTCAAGAAGCACAAATCTTTGACTGGAAAACCTATAGCTACCCTCAGAATAAAAAAAAATAGTTCAAGACTGGCAAACACGTCTTTATCTTTATGCCCTAGTTGAAACTAGTAACTATTTGCCAGAAGCGGTTTCGATGACTTACTGGTTTATCCCACCAAAAAATAAGCAATTACCCTGTCAATTGAAGTTTTCTTATAATCAACAACTACACCAGAAAGCTGAGCAGGATTTACAAAAGATATTAAATAATTTAACTGAATGGTTAAATTATTATCAGCAAGAGAAGGTAGAATTTCCTCAAGTGAATAGTCTTGATACTTGTTACACTTGTCAGTTTGCGAGTCGCTGTCAACGTTTTTCAGAAGTTCAACACCAAGAGGAGTATGTTCAATCTATAGATATTGATACTAGTTTTATCTTAAATCTGGAGAGTATTCCAGAAATATCAATTTAGTTTAAAAAGAAAAAGTTATTATAAGGCAGGAGACAGAAGTTTTTTAGTCTACCTTTATAAAAAAGACTATGATTAAGACTTTTGTTTCAAAATCAATTAGTCCCACCTAACTTAATCAGAATATCATGTCATCAAAAATACTTGTTGTAGATGATGAACCAGATTTTGAATCACTTATCATACGTAGCTTTAGAAAAAAAATAAAGCAAAAAGAATTAGATTTTATTTTTGCCAGAGATGGTATAGAAGCACTGGAAATTTTGTCAGAGGAAGTCAATATAGATATAGTATTAACTGATCTTAATATGCCTTTAATGGATGGGTTAACTTTATTAGATAATCTTAAAATTGTCTATCCTGATATTAAGGCAGTAGTTATTTCTGCTTATGATGATCTCGAAAAAATTAGGTCTGCTATGAATAGAGGTGCTTTTGATTTTTTAACTAAACCTATAGATTTTCAAGATTTAGATATTACGATCAAAAAAACATTAGCAAATGCTCGGAAACTCAAAGATAATAGGCGTTTAAAGCAAGAAAAAAATGAGGCAGAAGCAGCTAATCAAGCAAAAAGTGTATTTCTAGCGAATATGAGCCATGAATTACGAACACCATTAAATGCTATTATTGGGTACAGTGAAATTTTACTAGAAGATGCTAATAATTTAGGTGATAAAGATTTTATCCGTGACATTGAGAATATTCATACTTCAGGGAAATACTTATTAGCAATAATTAATGATATTCTTGATATTTCAAAGATTGAAGCTGGCAAAATGAATATTCACTGGGAAAGTGTTAATATTATGCTAGTAATTGAAAATATTTTAGGAACTATTCAACCTTTGGTTAAGCAAAATAATAATACATTAGAAATAATTTGTGAAGATGACTATATGTCTATAATTACAGACCCTAATAAGATGCGTCAAGTAATTTTAAATCTTTTGAGTAATGCAGCTAAATTTACAAAAAATGGCAAAATAATTTTGACAGTTAAAGTTGTCAATAATGATGAAGTTTTTATTGATAAAAATCAAGGCTTTAACTCGACAGATAAGGTGTTCGTTCTAAGTGTTGCTGATACTGGTATAGGTATATCACAAGAAAAAATAGATAGTTTGTTTCGACCATTTATTCAGGCTGATAATTCAACAACACGAAAATATGGAGGAACTGGTTTAGGTTTAGCTATTAGTCACCACTTCTGTAAAATGATGGGTGGGGATATTGGTGTAGTTAGTGAAGTTAATAATGGTTCAATATTTACTGTAAAATTACCGATTTATAGAAACAAAATTAATTAATAATAGGGAAAGTCTAATTGATGAGTATAAGAACTTCATATTATACATAATATAGTATAAAAATAATAGTTATCAATAATCATAAACGATTAAAAAGATGTCTCAAGAAAAAATTTCTTGGCAAGTTCCTCTATATCATCCTCTATCTTATTCATTTATTGAATCTGTCAAAAACTATGCACCAAAATTATCAGGAAAATATCTAGCAAAATTATTATGGCAACGAGGAATTAAAACTTCTGAAGATATAGTATGCTTTTTAGATTCACAACAATATAAACCAGCTAGTGCCTTAGAATTTGGAGCGGAAATTAACAGTGCCATAGAAAGAATTATCTCTGCTAGAAATAATCAAGAAAAAGTTGTCATCTGGGGAGATTTTGATGCGGATGGTATTACGTCAACATCTTTACTTTGGGATGGACTAGGAGAGTTTTTCGATAAAAATAATCAACTAACTTATTATATTCCTAACAGGTTTACAGAATCTCACGGTTTAAATGTTCTCGGAATAGAAAGGTTAGCTCAAGAAAATTATACTTTGATAATTACCTGTGATACAGGTAGTACAAATATTACCGAAATAGAATATGCCAATAATTTAGGAATAGATATAATTGTCACCGATCATCATACTCTTCCCAGAAAACGTCCGCCGTTATTTGCTATTATTAATCCTCGTTATTTTTCCCCTGATCATCCCCTATATAATTTGTCTGGAGTTGGAGTAGCCTATAAACTTATAGAGGCACTTTATTTAGCTCATCCAGAAATACCTCAACTTCCTCTAACAGAATTATTAGATTTAGTAGCTATTGGTTTAATTGCCGATCTAGTTCAATTAACCGATGACTGTCGTTATTTAGCACAAAGAGGTTTGGAAAAATTAAGTAAACAATTACAGACAAATACTAGACCAGGAGTTGCTAAACTTTTAGAACTTTGTAAAAAAACAGGCGATCGCCCTACAGATATTTCCTTTGGTATTGGCCCTCGGATTAATGCAGTAAGTAGAATTATGGGAGATGCTAGTTTTTGTGTGGAACTCTTGACAAGTCGTGATCATCAACATTCTCAACAACTAGCGGAATTAACAGAGTTGGCCAACAATAGGCGCAAATCTCTAGAAAAAGAAGTATTTGAAGATGTGGCCCAAAAATTAACCAAACTAGACCTTTCTACTACTCATGTCATAGTTCTGACAGATCCTCAATGGCCTGTTGGTGTGCTAGGATTAGTTGCAGGCCAAATAGCTCAAGAGTATGGTCGCCCTACTATTCTATTAAGTGAGGAAATTGAAGGGACTAGAACTTCTAAAGAAAAATTATTAGCTCGTGGTTCTGCCCGTTCTATTGGTGAAATAGACCTCTATGAGTTGGTGAAAAATCAGGCACATTTGTTACATAGGTTTGGCGGTCATCCTTTCGCTGCTGGTCTTAGTTTGCCAGTAGAAAATATTCCGATATTTACAGATGCTATTAATCAGCTATTGGGACAAACATTAGGGTCAACTTTTCACCCAACCTTAGTGATAGAAGTAGATTTAATTGTTACTGTATCTGAGTTAAGTAGAGATTTATTTCAAGAATTGAAACTTTTAGAGCCCTGTGGTATAGGAAACCCGGTGCCTAAACTTTTGATTCAAAATTGTTGGTTTACCCAGATTTCGCATCGGAACCAAACAGACCGACGGGGAAAGAAGGTCAAATATATTAAAACAAATTTTGAAATTTGCGATGACTCTATAGATAAAGGGTTTCCTGGTGTTTGGTGGGGTCATTATAAGGAAGAAATTCCTGAAGGAATATGTGATGCTGTTGTAGAATTAGATTTTAATACTTGCAAGAAACGTTATGAAGTCCGACTTATTGCTGTACGATCCAATTTCCAAGAAACTCAAGTTGTAATATCGAACCCTGTAGATTGGATATTGGACTGGCGCAATAATCAACCACTTTTTGAAAATAAAAATTCAAAGTTTTCAAATCGTGATTATGATACTACAGATGAATCTCAATTACCCCTTAACGGAAATGAAAAAGACTTAATTGTTCTCAGGCAATGTCCCACAAGCTGGAATGATTTACGCATCTGGTTCCGACGAGCAGTAAATCAACAAAAAAAACTAGCGATCGCTTACTCCCAACCTCTTATTATTCCTCCTTTAGAAATCTGGCAACAATTGCTAGGAATTGCCAAATATCTCAGTCGTACAGGCCAACCTGTGAATCGCTATCAATTGGTCAAAAAGTTAAGTATTGGTGATGCTACTCTTAAATCAGGGCTCCAAGCGATACAATATTTTGGTTTTAATGTCAAGTATAATGAAAAATATTTTTACATAATTCAGAATAAAAGCCAAAATCAAAAACCAGAAACTTTATCCCAAACAGTCCGAAAGTTTCTAGCAGCCGTATCAGAAGAACAATTTAGGGAAAAATACTTTTGTGAAGTGCCTCTAAAAACAATAGAAGCGATCGCAGCCCAAACAATTTTAGAAGATACCAATACTTCCATTCCCTTCTAGTTGTTCTACAATAATTAAAGTTGTGACACAAAATTGCTCATAATTATGCTCATTTGTCCCCAATGTGAGTTTGAAAATCCTGACAATCATAAGTATTGTCAAAAATGTGGTTTATCTTTAACCCACAAGAATTGTCATCAATGTGGATCACAAGTTCCCTTGACCGCTCTACAATGTCACAACTGCAGAGCCTATACAGGTCAAGTATGGATGGCCGTTATTTACTATAAAACAGAATCTACTACTTCTATTATACCAGAAATTAATGTTAAGAAGCGGAGTCAAAAAGAATTCATTGCAGGAGTAAGCTCTCCAGCTAAGGATTATACAGAGTTAGCAGCAAAAATTATTACAGAAGGATCTGAAAAAATTTTAGAATCCTCTTGGAATTTGGATGAAAAAATTCAAATAGAAGATGCTCCAGAACTTAGTAAAACTTTTAAGACATCAGCAACAGAAGTAGAAGCAGAAGAAACTAAAGCAATAGAAAAATTCGATAATTCAGAATTAACAACTGCAGATATACTTAATCCACTTTCTGAAGCAGTAAATACAGAGAATCTATTATCCTTAAACGATACAAAAATTCTTTCCACTGGCTCAGAAGCAAAATACTTAGACCCTAAAAAACGCTATCAGGTATTGGAAACTATACCAGTTAGCACTCAAGGTCAAACAGTAGTTGTGCAAGTATTAGACCGTTACCCACTCAAAGAAACTCCCATTCAAGCTTGCTTGAAAAATCACTTTGATAGGTTGAAACAAATAACTCCCGAAGCTATGGAAGCTTTAATTATCCCCATAATTGCCCAACCTTATATAGCTTTGTATACCCAAATACCTCAAAATTTGTCAACTGTTCACAATAGCTGGCGATCGCTAGATCAAGAAATATTACTTTTGCCGGACTATAGCAGTTGGCCACGATTAGTTGATATCTGGGGAAAGGGGCAGTTTACCCAACTAAAAATTTTATCGTGGTTGGAAGAAATGATCAAAATGTGGATAGCCTTAACACCTTGGAATTGTTGTCAAAGTATACTTGAAGATGAAAATCTCCGGGTAAATCCAGCAGATAATAACTCTATCAAATTACAACGCTTGTACTCAAAACCTTGTGAAGGCGAAACTCTAGAAGATTTAATGCTATTCTGGCAGTCGTTGTTTGAGCGATCCCAACGCACAAAATTTGGTTGGATAACAACTTTATTTCAAGATTGGCGAAATGGTGAGATACAAACTATTGAACAATTGCGATCATATATAATGAATACTCAAGATAACTTACAATCTCAAGCAGTTCCTACATCTACATCCACTGTTTTGCAAGCAGATGATTCTACCTTAGAAATACTAG